>CAXNHG010000059.1:0-5312 GCA_964202085.1 Polynucleobacter sp.
CCCATGACCAACGGAGTTGTGCGTTTGCTCCAGTCAAAAAGAAAACGCCCGCAGCGCCATGCCACGGGCGTTAAGTCATGCTTTGCCATTAAGCCGCCGCTGGGGCGCCCCCTTCGGCAGCCACAGGTGTACCACCTGTGCCGCCGCCATTATTCGGTGCACTTGGTGGGTACTTCGGTGGGCGTGGATCTTTACCAGCCATGATGTCATTGACTTGATCTGCATCGATGGTTTCCCATTCAAGCAAAGCCTTGACCATGACCTCTACTTTGTCACGATTCTCTTCAAGAATTTTCTTAGCCACAGCGTATTGCTTGTCAAGAATCGCACGGATCTCAACGTCTACTTTTTGCTGAGTAGCTTCAGAGACTGATTTAGAGCTGACTGGACCAAACATGCTTTGCTGGTCAGGGTCAACGTAAACCATCGTGCCAAGCACTTCACTCATACCGTAACGAGTGACCATGTCACGCGCCATCTTAGTGGCACGCTCAAAGTCATTTGATGCACCAGTGCTGCTGGAGTTCAAGAAAATTTCTTCGGCCAAACGACCACCGAACAAAATTGAAATCTCTTCCAACATTTTGTCTTTATACATGTTCACACGATCATGCTCAGGCAACTGCCAAGTCACACCCAATGCCCAACCGCGCGGCATGATGCTGACCTTGTGAACAGGGTCTGCCTTTGGTAATACTTTTGCCACAACCGCATGACCTGATTCGTGATAAGCCGTGTTGCGACGCTCTTCTTCACGCATCACCGCAGACTTGCGCTCAGGACCCATAAAGATTTTGTCTTTCGCATCTTCGAAGTCTTGCATATCTACTGTGCGCTTATTGCGACGCGCTGCAAACAAGGCTGACTCATTTACCAAGTTGGCTAAGTCAGCGCCTGAGAATCCAGGTGTGCCCCGAGCCAATACGGCTGCATCAACGTCTGTACTGATAGGCACCTTGCGCATGTGTACTTTAAGGATCTGTTCGCGGCCACGGATGTCAGGTAGACCAACATATACTTGACGATCAAAACGACCTGGGCGCAATAGAGCTTTATCAAGCACGTCTGCGCGGTTGGTTGCGGCAATCACAATCACGCCACTGTTTGCCTCAAAACCATCCATCTCAACCAACATTTGATTCAATGTTTGTTCACGCTCATCGTTACCGCCGCCCATACCAGCACCACGATGACGACCAACGGCATCGATCTCATCGATGAAAACGATACAAGGAGCTTGTTTCTTAGCGTTCTCAAACATGTCGCGCACACGAGCTGCACCCACGCCGACAAACATCTCAACGAAGTCTGAACCTGAGATTGCAAAGAACGGTACCTTGGCTTCACCAGCGATGGCTTTTGCCAATAATGTTTTACCTGTTCCAGGAGGACCTACCAAGAGAACGCCTCTTGGAATGTGCCCACCCAACTTTTGGAATTTCGTGGGCTCTTTTAAGAAATCAACGAGCTCAAAAACTTCTTCTTTGGCTTCATCACACCCAGCCACATCAGCAAATGTGATGGCATTTGTATTTTCATCAATCAAGCGAGCTTTTGATTTACCAAATGAGAATGCTCCACCTTTACCACCACCTTGCATTTGGCGCATCATCAAAAACCAAAAACCAATGATCAATAATGTTGGGCCCAAGTAGTACAAAGCAGATACCAAGAGACTTTGCTCTTCATCTGCTTTACCAGTTACTTGAACGCCGTATTTCATCAAGTCACCAACCATCCAAATATCTCCTGGACTGACAACAGAATATTTCTGACCATCCATTGGGACTACTTGAATGCTACGACCTTGAACATCCACTCTTTTCACTTTGCCATTTTTGGCATCTTCCATGAATTGAGAATAGGTGATGTTTTCTTGAGCGCGTGGCTTATCGAATTGCTTGAAGACAGTGAACAGCACGAGGCCCACGATGAGCCACACACCAACTTTCTGCATCAAATTATTGTTCACGAAGCCTCCTTAAGGCAGATATATCTGTACATCATATGATTCTACTCTCTCCCCTTTTCAAGTGCTGAACTTAAAAAGTCATTAAATCCCATAGATTTGTTATGGTTTTACTCATTTTCAGGGGTTTTTTGAGAGGTTTTTGCTCTTAGATCAAACACTCACTTAAGGTGTTTTCCTAAGAGAAAAGTTTCAGCCGATTTGTCTCTAGAGGCTTTTGGCTTTCTGGGGGTGACTATTTTGAAGACTTTTTTGAATGATTCCACGATTTGGCTGTAGCCACTGCCATGAAAGCACTTGATCAATAAGGCTCCGTTGGGTTTTAGGTGGGCCTGCGAGAACTCCAAGGCCAAATCAGCCAAATGTCCCATTCTGGCCGAATCGGCGGTTGAAACACCTGATAAGTTCGGTGCCATGTCCGATAACACCAAGTCGACCCTTGGGCCATCAGCAGAGTTTCCGGGTAACAGAGCCTCAAATTGCCTCAAAACCTCTTCTTCACGAAAGTCACCCTGCAAAAAGGTCACATCAGCGATGTCATCCATGGGCAGAATATCAATCGCAATGATCGTACCAAAAGGTTTTCCATCAGGAGTCTCTGCGTTCTTTTTACCGAACTCAACCAAACGATTGCGGGCATATTGAGACCAGCTACCAGGAGTACTTCCCAAGTCAACCACCACCATGCCAGGACCAATCAAACGATCTTGCTCATCAATTTCTTTTAATTTGTAGGCAGCGCGCGCGCGATATCCTTCCCTTTGCGCCATTTTGACGTAGGGGTCGTTCAGGTGATCGTTCAACCAGTCTTTATTAAATTTATTCTTTGCCACACTGTTCCACTTCTGTGCTCAACGAGTGATTCACTCATTTTTTATAGTTAGGTCGCTATTTTCCGCTCTTTTTCATCTTGCACCACATACTTTGCAATTTAATGCCTTATCATTGAGGCCTTCCAAAGAAATTTCTATGCCAATACTTGAATTATCCTCTGCCGAACGTTCGGCACACCGCTCAGACGCTCATACCTTAAAACCCATTGTTTTAATTGGTGCTGATGGCCTAACGCCAGCAGTTATCAAAGAAGTGAGTAATGGCCTTAATTTTCATGGCTTGATCAAGGTTCGCGTTTTTGGCGATGATCGTGAAGCGCGTGTGGCGATCTATAACCAAATGTGCGATGAATTGAATGCTGCCCCGATTCAACACATCGGTAAGTTATTGGTTCTTTTTAGACCCAAGGTAGAAAAAGAAGTTACTGAAAAGCGCCGCGGTAAATCTGGCGGTCCTAAAGTGGTGATGGTGAAGAAATTCACACGCAATCCTCAGCGTCGTCCAAAACCAGTGGCTACCACTGTTCTTGGTAATGAGCGAGTGGCTGCCGGTGGCCAAGTGAAGCGTGCTAAGCCACGTCAGGCCAGCGCTAAGAAAAAACAGCTCAGTCGCTAATTTTTTTTAAATGCGCGTATAACTGATCTTTAAGTAAAAGCTTTTCTTTTTTAAGATCTTCAATCTGTTCATGAGTGGAAAGAGGCTGACCAGCTTCCATGTTTTTAATCTTCTGATCTAAGTCATTATGTTGGTCAAATAAATGCACAAAATGACGGTCACTTGTCTTTAACTTGGTCATCAACTCTCTATATTCTGGAAACATGGCGCAGCCTTTTTTAATTGAATTACCCAATGAGTTTAGATCTAAAGGTTGTGAAGACTACTGTGCCAGATCAAAAAATGATTGAACAAACTTAATTAATCTACCGGCTTACTTAAACGCCATAAAAGTACCAAGCCAATCAAAGATTGCAGCAAATACAAAATACTCGAATAGGTATGGAGTCTGCCAAATGCTTCAGCCAAAGGTGACAGCATCACCGGAAAGCCCTGACTCAAAGCCTCTTCACGCAAAGAGTCCATCATGGGCTCAAAAATAAATGCTGAAATCACTGAACAAATCAGCATGATCAATAGATACCAGCGGATATTTTTATAATGGCCACAACCACGCTTGATCAATAAGTTAGCAAAGACAATCAAACCCACGCTGAGGATCATGCTGATGATTCCCTCGATGCGAAACAGTGCACCCGCAACCATGCCGGCCACTTGACGATCTGAAAGAGTTACAAATAGAGTGGGAGTCACGATGAAGCCCACTGTGATGATGCTACCCACCAACAGAGTTAAGATGAAAACAAAAACTCGTTGGGCGGTATTGTGCATTTACAAATTCGCCTGAAGTTCGTCTTAAGCTGCTCGTATTAAATGTATTTGACGTTCAGAATTTCAACTTCACGACTGCCGCCCGGAGATGAAAAGGTGGCAACATCCCCTTCTTCTTTACCAATCAGGGCTCTAGCAATCGGTGAACTGATAGAGATTTTATTGGCCTTTAAGTCAGCCTCGTCATCGCCCACGATTTGATAAGTGACTTTATTACCATTTTCTAAATCTTCAATTTCAACAGTGGCGCCAAAAACAATGCGGCCATCAACCTCCAATGTTGAAGGATCAATGATTTGAGCGGCGGCCAACTTACCCTCTAGCTCTTGAATACGCCCTTCGATGAAAGCTTGCTTTTCTTTGGCCGCATCGTATTCAGCGTTTTCAGATAAATCACCTTGGGCACGAGCCTCAGAGATGGAGTTGATAACAGATCGACGCTCAACGTGCTTCAAGTTTTGCAACTCTTTCTTTAGTAATTCAGCGCCATGTTTTGTAATGGGAATGGTACTCATAAATCTACTTCCAAAATCTAGTTAATTGAAGAACAAATGACTGATAGTTCTCTACCAGTCATTGATTGTTTTTTGATTGTTTATATATCTTAGCCGATATCTTATAAAGAGGCGTGTAAGCGCTGCAAGTCGTAAACCTCTAACTGATCAATCGCCTTAATACCTGTAACCGCAGCCTTGGCGCCACTGATGGTTGTGTAATAGGTGACCTGATTCGCTTGAGCAGTGATTCTGATGGATCTTGAATCAGCAATCGCTGTTCTTGTTTCATCAACGGTGGTGAATACCAACTCGATTTCGCCATTTTTGATCATGTCCACAATGTGTGGGCGACCATCTTTGACTTTGTTCACGCGCTTGACTGGCACACCTGCTGCTTGAATCGCATCCGCAGTGCCCTGAGTTGCCACAATTGAATAACCCATGTCGTGAAGCATTTGTGCGACCTCGACTGCTTTGTCTTTGTCGCTGTCTTTGACCGTTAATAGCACTGTGCCTGATTTAGGTAAATTGGTGCTGGCTGCTAACTGTGATTTGAACAAGGCTTCGCCAAACGTTCTGCCAACGCCCATGACTTCTCCAGTTGAGCGCATTTCCGGGCCAAGAAT
>CAXNHG010000060.1:0-5229 GCA_964202085.1 Polynucleobacter sp.
AGACAGCTGGTATGCCAGCATTGATAAAACATCAGAGACTGATGATGCCCGCATTCAAAACATCACGGTGCTACCACCGCCAGAGCATCTCATTCGCTTCTTTCCCATTCAAGGAACATCTGTTGAGAAATTGATCGGAAAAACCAGGAAGAAGATTCGTGACATCATGCACGGTAAAGATAATCGTCTTTTGGTGATCATTGGGCCCTGCTCTATTCATGATCCAAGCGCTGCGATTGCCTATGCTCACAAATTATTAGAGCAACGTAAAAAATACGAAGGCGAATTAGAAATCGTCATGCGCGTTTATTTTGAAAAGCCTCGTACAACGGTGGGCTGGAAAGGTCTGATCAATGATCCATACCTTGATGAAAGCTATCGCATTGATGAGGGCTTGAGAATCGCTCGCCATCTATTGATTGAAATCAATCGCATGGGTATGCCTGCCGGCAGTGAATTCTTAGACGTCATTTCTCCGCAATACATAGGCGACCTTATTTCTTGGGGTGCGATTGGCGCTAGAACCACAGAAAGCCAAATTCACCGTGAATTAGCTTCTGGCATTTCAGCCCCGATCGGCTTTAAGAATGGCACAGATGGTAATATTAAAATTGCCACAGATGCCATTCAATCAGCCAGTCGCCCTCACCACTTTTTATCAGTTCATAAAAATGGTCAGGTTGCCATTGTTGAAACAAAAGGTAATGGAGATTGCCACGTGATTCTTCGTGGTGGCAAAACCACAAACTATGATGAACAAAGTGTGGCCAAAGCTTGTAGCGAGCTAGAAGCTGCCAAATTGCCAGCTTCATTGATGGTTGACTGTTCTCATGCCAACTCGAGTAAACAGCATGAGCGTCAGATTGAGGTGGCCAAAGATATTGCCGGTCAATTAGCTAAAGGCTCGAAACAAGTATTTGGTGTGATGGTGGAAAGTCATCTATTTGCTGGCGCACAAAAATTCACACCGGGCAAAGATAATCCTCAAGATCTTAAGTATGCAACCAGTATCACTGATGCATGTATTGGTTGGGATGACTCTCTTGATGTACTAGAGATACTTGCGGAAGGCGTTAAAAAACGTCGCAAGAAATAATCTGATTAATCGATTAATTAAGCAGCAATCAAGACCCTTCGGGGTCTTTTTTGTGATGCCACAAAACATCTGTACCACCAGCTGCACGATTCAATACGCGGGCCAAAACAAACAATAAATCTGAAAGTCTGTTGACGTATTGACGTGGGGAGTCATGAATGGGTTCATGGCGACCTAATTTAACGATTGAACGCTCAGCTCTTCGGCAAACCGTTCTACAGACATGCGCCTGCGCTGCTGCACGTGTTCCACCAGGAAGAATGAATTCTTCTAAGCGAGGCAAAGTGACATTGTATTTTTCAAGCCAAACATCCAACTGAGACACTTGGTCTTCTTTGAGTAAAGTGTAGTTAGGGATGCATAACTCACCACCTAAATCGAATAGATCGTGTTGGACTGTGGAGAATAATTCTCGTAATTCGGAAGCGATAATCTGGGGAATATCTTCGGTGATTAAAACCCCAATTTCTGAATTTAGCTCATCAACATCACCCATGGCACAGATCCTGAGGTGGTCTTTGTCAACGCGCTGACCGTCGCCTAAACCGGTGGTCCCAGCATCGCCTGTGCGTGTTGCAATTTGTGTCAATCTTTTACCCATATGACTGATTATAGGGAAATGGCTAGAATAGAGCTAAACCATCAATAATCAAGGTCTATGAATACCGTTAACGAGAACTCTGAGGCTTTTATTAAAGCCCGCCAAGCCCACCTGGTAAAGGCTTTAAAGCCCCACTTGCCTGAGCACGCCATTTTATGGGAGCCCGAAGACACAATTCCTTATGAATGTGATGGTTTAGCAGCTTATAGCCAAATGCCTTTAGCGGTTGCTCTGCCAGAAACAGAGGCCCAAGCCGTTGAAGTCATCAAGGTCTGTAGAGATTTGCAGGTACCGATTGTTCCAAGAGGTGCAGGAACAGGTCTTTCAGGTGGGGCCATGCCAATTTCTCAAGGTTTGGTGCTCTCATTGGCAAAGCTCAAGAAAATCGTCCATGTTGACCCTATTGCCAGAACTGCAGTAGTCCAGCCTGGTGTTAGAAATTTAGCGATCTCTGAGGCAGTTGCAAAACATGGTCTGTATTACGCCCCGGATCCATCATCTCAAATTGCCTGCTCGATTGGCGGTAACGTCAGCGAAAACTCTGGAGGGGTTCATTGCTTAAAGTACGGCTTAACCCTTCACAACATCCTTAAGGTGCGCGGCATTTTGATGACTGGCGAAGTGGTTGAGTTTGGCAGTCTAGCGCCCGATGCACCTGGATTAGATTTGATCTCAATATTGGTTGGTAGCGAGGGTATGCTTGCTGTGATCACTGAGGTGGTGGTGAAGCTTGTGCCTAAACCTCAATTGGCTCAAGTCATCATGGCCAGTTTTGATGACGTTGAAAAAGGCGGTAACGCGGTTGCTGCAATCATTGCTGCAGGCATTATTCCCGCAGGTTTAGAAATGATGGACCAAGCCGCCACTCGCGCCGTTGAAGAATTTGTTCATGCTGGCTACGATGTGAACGCCACGGCTATTCTGTTATGCGAATCTGATGGTACGCCCGAAGAAGTTGCTGAAGAAATTGAACGCATGACAGCTGTTCTTAAAAATAGTGGCGCCATACGTCTTCAAGTATCACAGAGTGAAGCTGAGCGCCTTAAATTTTGGAGTGGTAGAAAAAATGCTTTTCCAGCGGCCGGCAGAATTTCTGCTGACTACTATTGCATGGACGGAACCATCCCTCGCAAACACATTGCCACCTTGTTAAAACGCATTCAGATCATGGAGGGGAAATACCAATTGCGCTGCATGAACGTTTTCCATGCAGGGGATGGCAATATGCACCCGCTCATCATGTTCAATGGCTCCGATAAAGCTGAATGGCACCGTGCTGAAGCATTTGGTAGTGACATTTTAAGAACGTGCGTTGAACTTGGTGGAACCATCACTGGTGAACACGGCGTGGGCATTGAGAAGATCAATGAAATGTGTGTTCAATTCAGTGATTCAGAGCGTGAGATTTTCTGGAAAGTAAAAGCAGCGTTTGATCCAGATAAATTATTGAACCCTGATAAAGCAATCCCAACACTCAATCGCTGCGCTGAATATGGCCGCATGCGCGTCACTGGTGGCGTTTTACCTCATCCAGAATTGGAGCGCTTCTAAATGGGTGATCAGTTATTAAAAGGATTTGCAGAGCAAATCCAGGGTGCAGCTCAAGCCAAACAATTGTTGCGCATCACAGGCTCTGGCTCCAAGGATTGGTTAGGTGGTGAACTCAAGGGTGCTCCTTTATCAACCAAAGACTACCAAGGTGTGGTGAGTTATCAACCAGATGAGTTGGTAATCACCGTCAAGGCTGGCACCCCGGTCAAAGAGGTTGAATCAATTCTTGCAGAAAAGAACCAGCAATTTTCATTTGAATCCCCTCACTTCGGCACCAATGCAACCATTGGTGGCATGGTTTGCGCTGGATTGGCTGGCCCAGGACGTGTGAGTGCTGGCAATCTAAGAGACTTTGTTTTAGGCGCAAAAATCATGGATGGCCAAGCTCAAATCATGAACTTTGGCGGTACCGTGATGAAAAACGTCGCTGGGTATGATGTCTCAAGACTCATGCCAGGGTCATTAGGAACTTTGGCACTTTTGCTCGACGTATCCATCAAAGTGTTACCGAAGCCGGCGGCTGGTGCAACTGTCACGACAGAAATCACTCAAGCTGAAGCTATTCAGTTGATGAACTTGCTAGCAAGTCAGCCATTACCTTTGAGTGCTTCGTGCTGGCAGGGTGATGGCTCAGGCATGCTTCATCTTCGATTAAATGGCGCTAAAGCAGCTGTTGAATCAGCCATTCAAAAGTTTGGTCATAAATATGGCATGAAAGTGATTGATGAAGAGCAGGCTGCTATTTTTTGGCGGGAATTAAGAGAACAAAAAAATACTTGGTTCAATGATTCAGTTGAGGCACCACTTTGGCGCTTTGCAGTAGCGCCAACATCTTCACCATTAGATTTACCAGGCACTACTTTGCTTGAATGGCATGGTGGTCAGCGCTGGTGGAAAGGGCAGATTGACGCAGAAAGCGCAAAGAAGATTGCTTTCAAAGCCAATGGTCATGCAAGCATTTTTAGAGCGCGCAATAAGAATCAAGCAATGCTCAGCTCATTAAAAGACAATCCTTTAACAAGTCCATTGGCAAGTGTTCAAGATCGCCTGGTAAAAGCTTTCGATCCAAATGGCGTTTTTGCAACTGGAAGATTAGCCTAATATGCAAACAGAATTAGCCCCTCAATTTGTAGGCACCACCGATGGCATGATGGCTCAAAGTATTTTGAGTAAATGTGTGCACTGTGGTTTTTGTACAGCAACCTGCCCAACATATCAGTTACTAGGCGATGAATTAGATGGTCCTCGCGGACGCATTTACTTAATCAAACAAATGGCTGAAGGAAAGCAAGCCACAGAAAAAACCAGAGAGCACTTAGATCGCTGTTTGACTTGCCGTAACTGCGAAAGCACTTGCCCCAGTGGCGTTGACTACGGTCATTTGATTGATATTGGGCGCAAGTGGGCTGAAGAACAAACAAACCCACGCCCATTGATGCAAAGATTGCTTCGTAAATTATTGGCCAATGGTTTAACCAATAAAACGCTGTTTGATAATGCGATGCGCATCGGTAGAGTCATGAGACCTTTTTTACCGGTGTCCATCAAGCAAAAAATTCCTCAAGGAAATAATCCCGGCACAAGACCTGCAGCAAATTTGCATAAAACCAAGATGCTGATCTTGGAAGGCTGCGTTCAACCAGGCATGCTACCCAACATCAATAATGCGAGCCTTAGGGTGATGTCTTACTTAGGCGTTGATGTTTTAGCAGCACCAAAGGCGGGCTGCTGTGGTGCTCTGAAATACCATCTAAACGAACACGAAGCTGGTTTGAATGACATGCGTCGCAATATTGATGCGTGGTGGCCTTATATCGAAGGAACTGCCCCTGAATGTCAAGGTGAAAAAGTTCAGACTATCTTGATGAATGCCTCAGGCTGTGGCGTCACCATTAAAGAATATGGTCACATCCTTAAAGATGACCCCGTGTATGCCAAGAAAGCTCAGATGATTTCTGATCTTTGTAAAGACTTAGTTGAA
>CAXNHG010000061.1:0-5223 GCA_964202085.1 Polynucleobacter sp.
GTGATGTGAAAGTATCAAACGTTGTGACATTCATGGCCTCTAGTCGTGAGCAGGTTGAGGAAGCCTACGCTGGCGACATCATTGGCCTGCCCAACCACGGCAACATGCAAATTGGCGACAGCTTTTCTGAAGGCGAAGTCTTACAGTACACCGGCATTCCATACTTTGCCCCAGACTTTTTTAGAATTGCGCGCATTCGTAACCCAATGAAGATCAAGCAACTTCAAAAGGGTCTTCAGCAATTAGGTGAAGAGGGTGCAGTTCAGGTATTTAAACCCTTGAATAGTAGTGATTTAATTCTTGGAGCTGTGGGCGCTTTGCAGTTTGAAGTGGTGGCCAGTCGTTTAATGAACGAATATGGTGTTGATGCTGTTTTTGATACAGCCAGCATTAATTGCGCTCGCTGGGTGACTTGTGAAGATAAAAAAATGATGAGTGATTTTCAGAATTCATCAGCTGGCCATCAGCTCGCTTTAGATGCTGCAGATAATTTGGCTTATTTGGCGAACTCTGCTGTCAATTTAAGGGTCACCCAAGAGCGTTGGCCTCAAATTATCTTCCATGAAACCAGAGAGCATGCCAGCAAGCTTTCTTGATGAGCCCTAAATAACCTCATCAGCAATCCCATCGGCAATCTCATCAGCGCACAATAATTATTCAAGTTACCATTGCTCATGCCTAAAACATCTATCACTGATTCTTTGCCTATCGTCATCATTGGCGCTGGTTTGGCAGGCTTAACGGTGGCTTTAGAGTTAGCTGAGACACATCAGGTCATCATCATGGCCAAAAGAGGTTTGTCTGAATCAGCCACTGCTTGGGCGCAGGGTGGCATTGTTGGGGTTTTAGATCAACAAGACAGCGTGGACGCCCATGTCAAAGACACAGTAGAAGCGGGTGCTGGTTTGGTGGTTGAATCCACTGCGAGATACATTGCCGAAAGAAGTGCAGATGCAATTGATTGGTTGGTTGATCAAGGCGTTCCTTTTACAACTGATCCACAGGGCCCTAAAGGCCTTCATTTGACCCGCGAGGGTGGCCATAGCCACCGTCGCATTGCTCACGCTGCAGACGCCACTGGCAAAGCAATACATGAAGTCTTATTGGATAAAGCAAAAGGTCATCCAAACATTCAGCTATTAGAACGTTGGATGGCTTTGGACTTGATCACCAATCGGCACCTTAAGAATAAACAATTAAAAAAATCTGAGCGTTGTTACGGTGTGTACGCCCTAAACATCTCCAGTGGCAAAATTGACGCAATTCCTGCGTCTGCTGTGGTCTTAGCCACCGGCGGTGTTGGTAAAGTTTATCGTTACACCAGCAACCCAGAAACGGCGACTGGTGATGGCATTGCCATGGCTTGGCGTGCAGGCTGTCGCGTGGGTAATATGGAATTTGTGCAGTTCCACCCAACTTGTTTGTACCACCCACAAGATAGAACCTTTTTGATCACAGAGGCTCTACGTGGTGAAGGCGCTCAATTAAAACTTCCGGACGGCACACGTTTCATGCCCAGTCATGATGAGCGTGCAGAACTTGCCCCAAGAGACATTGTGGCTCGAGCGATTGACTTTGAAATGAAGCGCTTGGGCTTGGATTATGTTTTGTTAGATGCCACTTATTTGGGTGAGGCGTTTCTTAAAGAGCATTTCCCAACGATCTATGCTCGTTGTGCTGCATTAGGCATTGATATTGCTAAACAAGCCATTCCCGTCGTTCCTGCTGCGCATTACACCTGCGGTGGGGTTGTCACTGACTTAGAGGGTAAAACTGATTTACCAGGCTTATACGCGGTGGGTGAGGCCACATACACAGGCCTGCATGGCGCTAATCGCCTTGCGAGCAATTCTTTATTGGAGTGTGTTGTGATTGGTAAGTCAGCGGCAGCAGAGATCAAACAACATCCATTCATAAAGATGCCCGATGTTTCTGATTGGGATGAGAGTCGGGTTGAAGATGCCGATGAAACAGTGGTTATTGCTCACAACTGGGATGAGCTGCGTCTTTTGATGTGGAACTACGTGGGTATCGTTAGAACCAATCGTCGTTTAGAAAGAGCTTTGCATCGCATTGAATTGCTTCAAAGTGAAGTGCAAGAGTATTACGCCAACTTCAGAGTGACACGAGATTTATTAGAGCTAAGAAATTTATTGAGTTGCGCTGAGCTGATCGTGCGTTCTGCACTGATGCGCAAAGAAAGCCGTGGTTTACATTACAGCCGCGATTACCCGCAAAGCTGGACTGTTTCTTATCCAACCATTCTCACGCCCATTAATCGTCAGTAATAAGCGCCAATAAGCACCAGCTAAAGCTACTGAATTCTCAATGAGAAGTCGACAGCAATCACATCTTTGGTTAATTTACCAATAGAAATTCGATCCACGCCCGTTGCTGCGATTGCTTCCAGTTGATCAAGGCTGACACCGCCAGACGCTTCAAGTAAAGCGGCACCCTTGGTAAATGCCACTGCTTCACGCATTTGCTCCAGGCTGAAGTTATCGATCAAAATATTTTTTGCGCCAGCTGCTATAGCTTCTTGAAGCTCTGACATGTTTTCAACTTCAATTTGGATCTCAACCCCTGAGTTCAATGCGTGGGCTGCATTTATAGCAGCACTAACACCCCCGGCTGCAGCGATATGATTCTCTTTAATCAAAATGCCATGCCATAAAGCCAAACGTTGATTTTTGCCACCACCCACAGTCACGGCATATTTTTGAGCTTGGCGTAAACCAGGAATTGTTTTTCTTGTATCCAAAATAGCGCAACCATGACCGTTTGGACTTGCCCCCTCAATCGCTTTCACATGTTGTCTGGTGATTGAAGCTGTCCAAGATAATGTTTGTAAAAAATTAATGGCTGGGCGCTCAGCTGATAGAAGGGCTCTTGGTTTGGCGGTGATTTCGCAAACAGTTGTATCTGCGCTCATTAAATCACCTTCTGCATATTTCCAAATAATCGTGGCTGAGGGATCCAGCTTTTTTAAACAACCTTCAAACCAAGCCCTACCGCAAAGAACAGCTTCTTGACGAACAATCAAACTGGCATGAACAAGGCCAGACCCTGGAACCAACATTGCTGTCCAATCACCCGTACCAATATCTTCAAGAAGGGCGTCATTGATATTGCGTTCGCGAGCTTGTTCCAGTGATTCGTTGTGATCAAACATAAATATATCTTTTAGAAAGATGAATCAATATAGAGTCAGTTAAAAGTTAATTAAGCTGCGCCGATATTTTTAACAAAGCCATGCTGTGCTTTTGCTAAAAGATCAGGATGACTGCTGGTAAAAGACAACATTTTCTCAATGCAAATTTGCGCATCCGACCTGATGCTCTCATCAATCAAGATTTCCCCGGAATGGTTGGTTAAACAACTAAGAATCCCCTCAAGACCATTCATGGCCATCCATGGGCAATGAGCGCAACTTTTGCACGTGGCACTGTTGCCAGCTGTAGGGGCCTCGATCAAGATTTTTTCGGGTGCTAATTGACGCATCCGATGAAGAATGCCTTTGTCCGTAGCAACAATATATTCTTTGGCGCTACTCTCAACCACTGCTTTGATCATGGCAGAAGTGGATCCAACCACATCCGCTAAATCAACCACGTGGGCAGGGGATTCTGGATGAACCAAAACCATGGCATCCGGGTGTTTCTTTTTCAAAGTTTCAAGCTCAATCGCTTTGAACTCGTCGTGCACAATGCAATGACCTTCCCAAAGCAACATATCAGCGCCGGTTTGATCTTGTATATAGCGACCCAAGTGACGATCTGGGGCCCACAGAATTTTTTTACCTTGTTTGTGCAGTTCATGGACGATCGCTAAAGCGCAAGAACTGGTCACCATCCAGTCAGCCCTTGCTTTCACTGCTGCGCTTGTGTTTGCATACACCACCACTTCACGGTCAGGATGGGCATCGCAGAACTGATTGAAGTCTTCTGCAGGACAGCCCAAATCAAGAGAGCAGGTGGCATCTAAATCTGGCATTAACACTGTTTTTTCAGGACTCAAAATCTTCGCACTCTCACCCATGAACTTCACACCCGCGACGATCAACTTTTTTGCCGGGTGGTTTTTTCCAAATCGCGCCATTTCCAAAGAGTCCGCAACAAAGCCGCCGGTTTCCCAGGCAAGGTCTTGGATAGCTCCATCAACGTAATACTGAGCCACAAGAACAGCGTTTTGCCTGACGAGCTCAGACTTAATCTTTTGAATAACTTGCGCTTTTTCTTCTTGAGGTAATTCTCTAGGAACTTTGGCCCATGCCTGAGCGATGCAGGTCGTGCCAAAACCATCCTGTTTTGGGTAATCGAATAATTCTTTGTTCATGCATGAATATTAAGGCAATTTTCTGAAGCCAACCTGAAAGGGGCTGTTTCAACCTCTCAAAATCAGTTTATGGACATAAAACCATTTAGAATGAATGCATAACGGAGATAGACATGTTCGGCAAACGTAAAACATCATTGTTACTGCCTACCAGCGAGCGTTTTGATACTTTGATTGGTAAAACTACAGAAATCTATGGCCGCATGGTCGTCGGGGAGAGCTTGCGCATCGATGGCAAATTAGTTGGCAACATTGAGTGTGAAGATAATTCAAAGGTCACGGTCGCTGTTGGTGAAGATGGCGAAGTGGTGGGTGATATTTTTGCTTATCGGGTCATGATTGCAGGCAAAGTTGAGGGTAATATTTATGCCACTGAGCGTGTCGAATTTCATCAAACTGCTCAAGTGCGTGGTGATGTGACTTACGGCTCAATTGGTATTGAGCATGGAGCTCGTGTGATTGGCTTGGTGATTCAGGGCACTGATAAAAATTCAGCGATTCAAGCATCGGATGTGATTCGTGCAGTGAAAGAAAAACGCTAACTCAGAATCTTCCCAATAAAAAAGCTCACATCATGTGAGCTTTTTTTACTTCTTCTTTTTATGCTATTCGTAGTCTAAATCACCTGCGCTTTAAATCGCCCTTGATGGTACCACCTCGTTGAATAGTGATGCTTGAGTAAGTGAGGCTGCCATCAACAGTGGCACGGCCACCGATCACCAAATCACGGCAACTTACGACACCAGACAGAACACCTTTGATGTTGATGCTATCAGCGGTGACTGTGCCGTCTACATAACCACCGGAACCAATTAACAAAGTTTGAACTGATAAATTGCCTTTGAATGTGCCATCAACCGTGATTGACCCACTTGACTTCATGTCGCC
>CAXNHG010000062.1:0-5189 GCA_964202085.1 Polynucleobacter sp.
GTTCACGTTTTCTTGTTCTGGCGCTGTTGATTCTGCTCTATTCGAAAGAACTATTGCAATGGCAAGCGCTGAAGCAATGGCGCACTCAGGAAATAACTCAATGGATTTTAGATTGATGCAGCGTTTATCTTCGGGCGCCGATCACCCACTTTTAACGAGTTTCCCTGAAGGGGATTACTTAAAGGGCTTGTTGCTTCAGAGGCTCTAGCCATCTGAGCCAGATAGGCTCATAATTAATAGATTAGATAAGGATGCAAGCATGGCTTTGATACCTGTAACAATTCTTGCCGGATTTTTGGGTAGCGGCAAAACAACTTTGCTAAAACATATTCTTCATGAAAATCATGGCAAAAAAATTGCTGTGATTGAAAACGAGTTTGGTGAAGAGAATATTGACAATGATATTTTGATTCAGGACAGCGACGAACAAATCGTTCAGATGAGCAATGGCTGTGTTTGTTGCACCATTCGCGGAGACTTGGTCAAGGCGCTGAACAACTTATTCGAGTCTCGCCAAGATAAGAAAATTCATTTTGATCGCGTGGTGATTGAAACCACTGGAGTAGCCAATCCTGGCCCTGTTGCTCAGACATTCTTCATGGATGATGAAATCGCCAACCATTACATTCTGGATGCCGTTGTGACCCTTGTGGATGCGAAGCACGGTAATCAACAATTGGATCAACACGAAGAAGCTCAGCAGCAGGTTGGTTTTGCAGACAGAATTTTTATCACCAAAACAGATTTGGTTGATGCAAAAGCAGTGGATCAGTTAAAGCACCGATTGATGCACATGAATCCTCGTGCGCCAATCTCGGGCATAACTCAAGGAACTGTGCCTTTGGACCAGGTGCTTGATTTACGTGGCTTTAACTTAAATGACAAACTTGATATTGACCCGCATTTCTTAGAGCAAGACGATCATGACCATGAAAACTGTGGACATGATGATCATGAGCACGGCCCAGACTGTAATCATGGCCATGATCATCAGCATGGGCACCAGCAGGCTCAGCCCGTGCAATTCATGAAAAAAAGCCATACAGACAAAATTCAATCTTTTGTCTTTAGAAGCGATCGACCATTTGATTCTCAGAAACTTGAGGACTTTTTGGGTGGAATTTTGTCCGTATTCGGCGCTAAGATGTTGAGATATAAAGGTGTTTTGTATATAAAAGGCGGGGCTCGTAAAGTCATTATTCAGGGGGTTCATGAAATGATGGGCTCCGATATGGGCGCACCTTGGGGTAAAGATAAAAAAGAAACCAGGATGGTTTTTATTGGAATTGACCTGCCCAAAGATGTTTTATTGGGAGGCCTTGAAACAAGTTTGGTGTAATCTTTATAGATTAGGGTAGAATCCGCGCGCTGAGCTCTTATAAAAATTAAGCAGTATTGCGGCGCAATAAATTAACTGTAATCAGATTGCAAGTGTTTTAAATTTAGCGAAGTAAGAACAAAGTCCCGAAAGGACAGGAAATGAGTAAGAAAGCATTAACAGAAGCAGATATCGTAAAAATGCCTGAAAAGGATTATATGAATGCTGCTCAACTAGAATTTTTCAAAGCAAAGCTATTGGCTTTGAAAGCAGATCTTTTGCTGCACGCAAACGAAACCACTGAGCATCTTCGTGAAAACGTTTTGGTTCCAGATCCAGCCGACCGTGCCACGATTGAAGAAGAGCATGCTTTGGAGTTACGCACACGTGATCGTGAGCGGAAACTGCTTAAGAAAGTGGAGCAGTCTTTATTGAGCATTGAGTCTGGTGATTATGGTTGGTGTGAAGAAACTGGTGAGCCAATCGGTGTTCCACGTTTATTGGCGCGTCCAACAGCGAATCTATCTTTAGAAGCGCAAGAGCGCCGCGAACTGCGCCAAAAGTTGTTCGGTAATTAAATAAAATCATTGGTGTTTAAACCTCGCACGATTTTTCTTTTGATTTTCCTTGTCATGGGTCTGTTTGTAGCCCAGTGGCAAGGTTTTAGCCATGGCGTTTCTCATAGCTTGGTAGCGGCCCAGCATCAGCCGTCTGCTCATACATTGTCTGCTTATCAAACTGATCATGCTCACAATGATCATCAATCTGAAGGCAAGCATCACTGCGCCGCTTATGACTCGCAAACTTTAAGTGCGGCTATGCCGTCTCTTCCGTTGAGTTTGCCCGCCATTGATAAAACCAGTGTAGCCATTAATAGCTACACAACCTATCAGGCTTCAATCAAAGCCTATCGACCTTTTGATGTGAGGGGTCCGCCGAATTCTTAAGCATAGAACTTAACTCACGCCAAGCGCGTGATCTTTATTCATGTTTAGGAGAAACACATGCAAGTATTTATGCGCACTGCTTTCAGTGCAGCGGCTGTTGCCGCTTTATCAATTTCATTCGCTCAAGCGCAACAAACTTTGGACCCGGTGGTTGTTAGCGCCAATCCTCTTGGCTCAGACATCAATGACTTGATCACACCGGTCAGTGTTTTGCGCGGCGATCAATTGTCGCAAAAGCAATCAAGTACTTTAGGTCAAACACTGAATGGTTTACCAGGCATTGGGTCCACAGACTTTGGGCCCAACTCTAGTCGACCAACCATTCGTGGCTTGGATGGCGATCGTGTTCGTGTGATGAGTAATGGTGGGGCAAGTTTGGATGCCGCCACTTTGTCTTACGATCATGCGGTTGCAATAGAGCCTTTGTTGGTTGAACAAATTGAAGTGGTCCGCGGACCAGCAGCCCTTCAATATGGTGGTAGCGCTATTGGAGGCGCGGTTAACGTGATTGATAACCGCATACCAAAGGCTCCTGTGAAAGGTGTTCATGGTCGCGCTGAAGTAAGAGCTGGTGGTGCCGAATCAGAAAAAGCAGCAGCTGGTTTGGTAACGGCAGGCGATGGTGCTTTTGCAATCCATGTCGATGGTTCTAGCAGAAAAACAGACAACCTCAAGGTGCCTAAGCAAGCGGGCCGTGGAGATTTTCTAAATTCGGGCACTTTATTAAACAGTGATGCTGATCAACAGGGTGGAGCCGTCGGATTTTCTTTGACCAATGATCATGGGTATCTAGGACTTTCTGTTGATACCTATCGCAATGAATACGGCACGGGTTTGTATGAGGAAGGAGGAGGCCCAACCAGAATCAAATTAAAGCAAGACAAGCTAACCATTGCAGGCGAGCAAAGAAACTTAACAGGCAAAGCCGGTCCTTTTGAATCTATCAGAGGCTCATTCAGCACAACGGATTACAAGCATGAAGAATCAGCTGGTGGAGTGGTTGAGTCAACTTTTAAAAACAAAGGTTGGGACAGTCGCATTGAAGGCACTCATTTACCGATTCAAACTTCTTTGGGCTCATTAAAGGGCGCGTGGGGTGTTCAGGGTGCTGAGTCTAAGTTCTCTGCCATTGGCGATGCAACTTTTGTTCCCAACACTCAAACCAATAGCATGGCCCTGTTTGTATTTGAAGAACTTTCTTTTGCCCCAGGCAAAGCGGTTAACGGAGGCCTAAGACTTGAGTCTGTGAAGGTGGATAGTTTTGGTGGTGGGGTGAATGGCCAAGAAGCCCCGTTTGAGGCAGATAGTAAAAAATTCAAACCGTTCAGCGCTTCAGTCGGTTATCGCCAAGACATGGGGTCAGGATGGACGGCTACCAGCGGTTTGTCATACACCGAGCGCGCCCCAACGTTTTATGAACTTTATGCCAACGGCATGCACCACGCCACAGAAACATATGAAGCCGGTAATGTGAATAACAAAAAAGAAAAAGGCACAACGCTTGAATTGGGCATGAAATTTAAAACCCAAACCACGCGCGCTAATTTTGGAGCTTATGTCACAGAGTTCAGTAATTTTATTGGGTTGGTGCAAGATGGCTATGTAGATGAGGCAGATGGTGGAGATGGGTACAGCAACTTAGATGCTTGTGGCAGCGTTCACTGCGTTCCTAAATACAACTTCCAAGGCATCAAAGCACGCTTATATGGTTTAGAGGCTGATGGGCGCTTTCCTTTGGCTTCTGGCTTATTTGGCAAAGCCAGTCAGTTGAACATGGATTGGAAGGCGGACTATGTGCGCGGTGAAAATCGCTCAACTGGTGGTGCATTGCCTCGCATTTCGCCATTACGCTTGAGCTCTGCTTTGGTGTACTCAGAAGGTAAGTATTCAAGTCAGGTGGATGTGCAATATGCTGCTCGTCAGAATCGCTATGCTGATGATTTGGGGGCGACCCCAAGCTACACGATGTTCGGTTTGGGCGCTTCTTATAAAACGGCCATTTCAGGCATGAAGTCCGCCTATCTCTTCATGAGAGTGGACAACGTGACTGATGTGGAGGCTCGCAACGCCTCATCTGTTTTGCGTGACATGGCCCCTGCAGGTGCACGTGCTATCAAAGTGGGCTTGAGGGGTAACTTCTAAAGGGTGCTGATGTTGCTCTAGGAAAGCTTCATGAAAGCTTTCCTCATGAAAGGCGGCTTTAGGCCGCCTTTTTGCATAATTGAATAAAAATTCTAGCCAAGCTTGGCAACTAATCTTACAATCCGCGCATGAGCACACCACTAGCTGAACTTAAAGACGTTTCCCCCGCTGTCAAAGCTGAGGTTTTGGCACAGGCTTTACCGTACATCAAGAAATACCACGGTAAAACAATTGTTATCAAATACGGCGGAAACGCAATGACTGAAGATCGTCTGAAAGAGGGTTTTGCCCGCGACGTGATTTTGTTGAAATTGGTGGGCATGAATCCTGTGGTGGTTCACGGTGGCGGCCCTCAAATCGATGATGCTTTGAAAAAAGTTGGTAAAGCTGGAACTTTTATCCAGGGCATGCGCGTGACCGATGAAGAAACCATGGAAGTGGTGGAGTGGGTTCTTGGTGGTGAAGTGCAGCAAGACATTGTGATGTTGATCAATCATTTTGGTGGTCAGGCAGTAGGCTTGACTGGTAAAGATGGCGGCTTGATCCATGCGCGCAAAATGATGGTTCCAAATAAAGAGAAGCCAGGTGAGATGTTAGACATCGGCTTTGTTGGAGAAATCGACTCGATCAACCCTGCCGTTGTAAAAGCATTGCAAGATGATGCGTTCATTCCAGTTATTTCACCCATCGGTTTTGGTGTAGATGGTCAGGCATACAACATCAATGCCGACTTAGTGGCAGGCAAGATGGCTGAAATTCTAAAGGCTGAAAAGTTGGTCATG
>CAXNHG010000063.1:0-5142 GCA_964202085.1 Polynucleobacter sp.
TATCGGCGCTTCATTGGGCAATATGAGTGACGACAATTGGCACTATCACTTCTTTGACACAGTCAAAGGATCTGACTGGTTGGGCGATCAAGATGCGATCGAGTTCATGTGTCGTGAAGCTCCAAAAGTGGTTTATGAGTTAGAGCATTTCGGTATGCCTTTTGACCGCAACCCAGATGGAACTATTTATCAGCGCCCATTCGGTGGCCACACAGCAAACTACGGCGAAAAAGCTGTGCAACGTGCTTGTGCTGCTGCCGACAGAACGGGCCACGCTTTATTGCATACGCTTTATCAGCGCAATGTGCGCGCCAAGACACACTTCTTTGTTGAATGGATGTCGCTAGACGTTATTCGTGACTCTGACGGCGACGTGGTTGGGGTCACTGCTTTAGAAATGGAAACTGGAGAAGTGCATATTCTTCAGGCCAAGTGCGTGATGTTTGCAACCGGTGGTGCTGGCCGTATTTGGCAAGCTTCAACCAATGCCTTCATCAACACAGGCGATGGTATGGGTATGGCAGCACGCGCTGGCGTACCACTAGAAGATATGGAATTCTGGCAATTCCATCCAACCGGCGTTGCTGGTGCAGGTGTATTGTTGACCGAAGGTTGTCGTGGTGAAGGTGCGATTCTCTTGAACAGTTCCGGTGAGCGTTTCATGGAACGTTATGCGCCAACTCTAAAAGATCTAGCACCAAGAGACTTTATTTCTCGTTGCATGGACCAAGAAATCAAAGAGGGTCGTGGTTGTGGTCCAAATAAAGATCACATCGAGCTCGACTTGACTCACTTGGGCGCCGAGACTATTCACAAGCGTTTGCCATCTGTTTATGAGATCGGTATCAATTTCGCTAACGTGGATGTCACAAAGAATCCAATTCCAGTTGTGCCAACCATTCACTACCAGATGGGTGGCATTCCAACCAACATTCATGGTCAAGTGGTGGCCCCTAAGAACGGTAACCCCAACGAAATCATCAATGGCTTCTACGCGATGGGTGAGTGCTCTTGCGTATCAGTGCACGGCGCCAATCGTTTAGGTACTAACTCATTGTTGGATTTGTTGGTGTTTGGTCGTGCTGCTGGTAACCACGTTGTTGAGACAGCGTTGAAGCAAAAAGAGTACAAACCACTTCCAGCAGATGCTGCTGACAGCTCATTGGCACGTTTGGCAAAATTAGACAATTCAACATCTGGTGAGTACACACAAGATGTGGCCAACGACATTCGCAGCACGATGCAAAAACATTGTGGCGTATTCCGCACCCAAGAAATCATGGACGGTGGTGTGGCCAAAATGGCAGCCATCACAAAGCGTGCCGAAAACATTCACTTGAAAGACAAATCAAAAGTGTTCAACACAGCTCGTATTGAAGCTCTTGAATTAGAGAATTTGGTTGAAGCTGCGAACGCCACAATGGTTTCTGCTGCTGCTCGTAAAGAAAGTCGCGGCGCTCATGCGCACGATGATCACCCTGAGCGCAATGATCAGCAATGGATGAAACACACACTTTGGTATAGCGAAGGCAACAAGCTTGATTACAAGCCTGTGAAATTAACTCCGCTGACCGTTGAATCTATTCCACCAAAAGTTCGTACTTTCTAAAAGTATTAAGGAAGAAACATGAGCGATACACGTATATTTGAAGTCTACCGTTACGATCCAGAAGTCGATGCAGCGCCACGCATGCAAAGTTATGAGGTGGAGTTGGATGGTTCTGAGCGCATGTTGTTAGATGCGTTGATGAAGTTAAAGAAAATGGATGAGACTTTGTCTTTCCGTCGCTCTTGTCGTGAGGGTGTTTGTGGTTCTGATGCCATGAACATCAACGGCAAGAATGGCTTGGCTTGTTTGACCAATATGTTGACTTTGCCAAAGAAAATTTCTTTGCGCCCATTACCTGGTTTGCCAGTGGTGCGTGACTTGATTGTTGATATGACTCAGTTCTTCAAGCAATACCACTCGATTCGCCCTTATTTGGTGAACGACACGCCACCTCCTGAGAAAGAGCGTTTGCAAAGCCCAGAAGAGCGTGAAGAGTTAGCTGGTTTGTATGAGTGCATCTTGTGTGCTTCATGCTCAACTGCTTGCCCATCATTCTGGTGGAACCCTGATAAGTTTGTGGGCCCAGCTGGTTTGTTGCAGGCTTACCGTTTCATTGCTGACAGCCGTGATCAGGTGACATCAGAGCGTTTGGATAACTTAGAAGATCCATACCGTTTGTTCCGTTGCCACACTATCATGAACTGTGTGGATGTTTGTCCTAAAGGGTTGAACCCAACAAAAGCGATTGGTAAGATCAAAGAATTAATGGTTCGACGAGCAGTTTAATGCCGATACCATCTGAAACCTTGTCGCTCTTGCGTTGGCGTGCGCGACGAGGTTTGTTAGAAAATGATTTGATGTTAGAGCGTTTTTTCGAGCTCTTTCATGATCGGATTGAAGAGAGTGACCTAGAACCTCTCAATACGTTATTAGATTTAAGTGACAATGACTTGATTGATTTGTTGCTGCGTCGCACGGAACCGGAGGGAGAGCTTGCGACTGAAGGTGTGCATCGTGTCCTAACCATGCTGCGCCCAGTTAGAAATTAACCATTTCTACAAAAAGAAGTTGCTGTGAATAAAACTTGTTAGTTTGCTAAAAACAAAAACGCGTATAAGGGATTGAAATATGACCGCAACAAATGAAAAAGCCACGTTATCGTTCTCTGATGGCACACCAGCCATTGAGTTGCCAATCTACAAAGGAGTGGTTGGCCCTGACGTGATTGATATTCGCAAACTTTATGGTCAAACAGGTAAGTTCACTTATGACCCAGGTTTTATGTCCACGGCTTCATGTAATTCAAAAATCACTTACATCGATGGTGACAAAGGTGAGTTACTTTATCGTGGTTATCAGATTCAAGACTTGGCCACCAACTGTGACTTCTTAGAGTCTTGCTACTTACTATTAAAAGGCGAACTGCCTAACGCTGCTCAAAAGAAAAAATTTGATGATTTAATCATGCATCACACCATGGTGCACGAGCAGATGCAATTCTTCTTGCGCGGCTTCCGCCGTGACGCACACCCAATGGCTGTATTGACTGGCTTGGTGGGTGGTATGGCTGCTTTCTACCACGATGGTTTGGACATCAATGATCCGCATCAACGTGAAGTGTCGCAAATTCGTTTGATCGCAAAAATGCCAACATTGGTAGCGATGGCTTTCAAGTATTCAGTTGGTCAGCCAATGATTTACCCAAAGAACGATCTTTCATACACAGCCAACTTCATGCAAATGATGTTTGCAACTCCTTGTGAAGAGTACAAGATCAATGATGTCTTGGTCAGAGCTTTGGATCGCATTTTCATTTTGCATGCTGATCACGAACAAAATGCTTCAACCTCAACAGTTCGTTTGGCTGGTTCTTCTGGCACGAACCCATTTGCTGCGATTGCTGCTGGTGTGGCTTGCTTGTGGGGTCCTGCTCATGGCGGCGCCAATGAAGCTTGCTTGCAAATGTTGGAAGATATTCAAGCCAACGGTGGCATAGAGAAGATCGATGAATTCATTGCTAAAGTTAAAGACAAGAACTCTGGTGTTCGTTTGATGGGCTTTGGTCACCGCGTGTATAAAAACTTTGACCCACGCGCTAAGTTGATGCGTGAAACATGCCACGAAGTATTAAAAGAGCTTGGTTTGGAAAACGATCCATTGTTCAAGCTAGCGATGACACTTGAGAAGATTGCTTTGGAAGACGAGTACTTCGTGAGCCGCAAGCTATATCCAAACGTTGACTTCTACTCAGGCATTGTGCAGCGCGCACTAGGTATTCCAACCGAAATGTTCACTTGTATCTTTGCTCTTGCACGTACGGTGGGTTGGATTTCACAGTGGGAAGAAATGATCACTGATGCAGAATATAAGATTGGCCGTCCACGTCAGTTGTTTGTTGGTAGCCCAACACGCGCTGTTCAACCAATGGCAAAGCGTTAATTAGGAAAATTCATGGCTCGTACTTTGTATGACAAGTTGTGGGATGATCATGTTGTTCATATGGAAGAGGACGGTACCACCGTCCTCTACATTGATCGACAGTTATTGCATGAAGTGACCAGCCCTCAAGCTTTTGAGGGTTTGTCTTTATCGAAGCGCCCTGTTTGGAGAAATTCAGCAAACTTAGCGGTGTCTGATCACAACGTTCCTACAACCGATCGTTCAGAGGGCATCAAAGATCCGGTGTCACGTTTACAAATCGACACTTTGGATAAAAACTGCGATTCATTTGGCATTACCCAATACAAAATGCACGATAAGCGTCAAGGCATTGTGCACGTGATTGGACCAGAGCAAGGCGCTACATTGCCCGGCATGACCGTGGTTTGTGGAGATTCTCATACCAGCACGCACGGTGCTTTTGGAGCATTGGCGTTTGGTATCGGCACATCAGAAGTAGAGCATGTCTTGGCCACTCAAACTTTGCTGATGAAGAAAAGCAAAAATATGTTGGTGCGAGTCGAAGGTCAATTGCCTTTGGGTTGTACTGCAAAAGATATTGTTTTGGTAATTATTGGCAAGATTGGCACTGCTGGTGGTACTGGTTACACGATTGAGTTTGCTGGTTCAGCGATTCAAGCTTTGTCTATGGAAGGTCGCATGACCATCTGCAACATGGCCATCGAAGCGGGTGCTCGTGCAGGTCTTGTGGGTGTTGATGAAACCACCATCAATTACGTCAAAGGCCGACCTTACGCTCCAGCAGAAGGTGAAGCTTGGCGTCAAGCATTGCAATATTGGAGAAAATTGCACACCGATGAAGGCGCAGATTTTGACCGTGTGGTTGAGTTGCGTGCAGAAGAAATCAAGCCTCAAGTGACTTGGGGCACTTCACCAGAAATGGTTTTATCGATTGAAGACAAAGTACCTGATCCTGAAAAAGAAAAAGATCCGGTCAAGCGTGAAGCAATGGAAAGAGCTCTCAGCTATATGGCACTAATACCCAATACGGCGATTGAAGCCATTATGGTTGATAAAGTGTTCATTGGTTCTTGCACCAACAGCCGCATTGAAGATATTCGCGCCGCTGCCAGAGTCGTTGAGCGCATCGCCAAAAAAGTATCGCCCACTGTGAAGTTGGCCATGGTGGTTCC
>CAXNHG010000064.1:0-5068 GCA_964202085.1 Polynucleobacter sp.
GTCAGGATTATTTTTAATCTGATCCATCAGTTGACTGATTTGATCAACGTGTTCGCCATTCGGAGCTGGCCATGAGCGCCATTGATAACCATAAATAGGGCCCAGCTCACCATCTTCTTTGGCCCACTCATCCCAAATACTCACACCACGTTCTTTTAACCAATTATTGTTGGTGCTGCCTTGCAAAAACCAAAGCAATTCAATGATGATTGATTTGAGGTGTAACTTTTTGGTGGTGACAACCGGAAAGCCCTCTTGTAAATCAAAACGCATTTGATGGCCGAATACTGAAACAGTGCCCGTGCCAGTGCGGTCTGATTTGTGAGTTCCTTTGGCCAAAACATGGCTCATGAGATCTAGATATTGCTGCATATTAGAATTCTACTACTTGCTAAAAGTAACCACGTGATCGGCCACTAGTTTGATGCCAATCTTTTCACCAATCGCGTGATTGTGGTGACTGGGTACCATGGTCAGCAAGTGTTGACCAGAGTCAAGTGCAACCGTGTATAAAAAGTCTCCGCCACGAAAAGCTTTGGTGATAACCTCGGCTTGAAGTGGACTATCGTCATCATGAACAATATCGTCGGCTCGCAAAAGAACATCCACTTCTTCATTGGGCAGGCCATAACTCTCTTGAGGTAACGGTAGTAAGCCTAATTCAATTTCTACTGATGGGCCTGGTTTGGTGACTCCTGGAACAAACACACCGTAACCCACAAAGTCAGCCACGAAACGTGTGGCAGGGCGGTGGTAGAGGTTATAGGCGCTGTCCCATTGTACCAAGCGACCATCCACCATTACGCCAACATCATCAGCAATGGCAAATGCTTCAAATTGATCATGTGTCACTAATAAAGCAGTTGTGCCGTTGGCTTTCAGAATGTCTCTGACCTCTCCAGCCAAGCGCTCACGCAAATCAACATCCAAATTTGAAAATGGCTCATCTAAAAGTAGTAACTCTGGTTCTGGTGCCATGGCGCGGGCCAAGGCCACACGTTGCTGTTGACCACCAGAGAGTTCATGGGGATAGCGATCTCCAACATTATTCAGCCCCACACGCTCAAGCCACTCCTCTGCCTTGTGCAAAGCTTCTTTTTGGCTTAATTCTCTTAAGCCAAAAGCCACATTTTGAGTATTGGTTAAATGTGGGAACAAAGCGTAGTCTTGAAAAACTACGCCAACCCGTCTTTTTTCTGGGGCTATTGAGAAGTCTTTTGAGCTAACAATTTGTTTATCAAGTGTGATGGTGCCATTTTGGATGGGTTCAAAACCACAGATTGCACGTAAAACAGTTGATTTGCCACACCCTGAAGGTCCTAGCAAGCAGCCAATCTTGCCATGCTCCAAATGCATGCTCAAGCCTTGTACGACATGGTTCCAGCTACCAGACTTTTCACCTGGATAACCCACATCAATGGCCTCAATATTTAAATGAATTGGTTGCGTATCGATAATCATTCTTATAATTATCCCATCTTGCGACCACGAATAACACCCATACTCCTATCTTTGGTATTGGCTTTGCCAATATTAGGGATTTTTGCCGCACTTCTGAACTTCCAGTCTAGCAGTGGTGACGTGCTTAGGCATCTTATAAATACGGTATTACCAGGGTATGCATGGACCACCTTGGTCTTGGCTTTGGGGGTGACGGTTGGGGTGGCCAGCATGGGCATCATCACCGCATGGTTGGTGGCTACTTGTGAGTTTCCTGGTAAGCGGCTGTTTGAATGGGCTTTGATTTTGCCTTTGGCCATGCCAACGTATGTGATGGCTTATGCCTACACTGATGTTTTTCAATTCTCAGGGCCTATTCAAACACTCTTACGAGATTTATTGGGCGTTGATCGCTTGCCTTGGTTCCCTGAGCCAAGATCTTTGTGGGGCGCGATTTGTGTATTGAGTCTGGCTTTATACCCATATGTTTACCTTTTATGCCGCACGGCTTTTTTAGAGCGCAGCCCCCGCTTAATTGAAGCAGCACGAACACTGGGTGCCGGTCCTTGGGGAGCTTTTTGGCAAGTCGCTTTACCGATGGCAAGACCAGCAACCATGGCAGGGGTGGCTTTAGCATTGATGGAGGCCGTGGCTGATTACGGTGCCATGTCTTATTTCGGTGTACAAACCATGACCACTGGTATCTATAGAGCTTGGTTGAGCATGGGTGATCGCATGGCAGCGGTGCAACTATCCGCAGCATTGTTGGGTATCATTTTTTTACTGCTCCTCCTTGAGCATGCGAGCCGTCGAAAAATGCGCTTTGCTACTTCAGGTCAGCGCTTTAGACAAATCAAACCTTGGCGACTACAAGGAAGAAAAGCCGTTTGGGCCAGCTTGGCCTGCCTGTTACCTTTGCTATTTGGTTTTATCTTGCCTGTCATCATCATGGCGTATTTGGCAATTTCAAGCGGCGAGAGCTTGAATGAGCGTTATTGGAATTGGTTGGGTAATACCATCACTCTGTCGACTCTCACGGCGATTTGTGCTGTTGCCATTGCGGTTTGGTTGGCCTACAGCGCAAGACTGGCCAAAGGTGGGTTACAGCAACTCGTTAATCGCATGGTCAGTTTGGGTTATGCCGTACCAGGAGCTGTTTTAGCTGTCGGTATTTTGGTCTTGTTGGGACAACTTGATATTGCTTGGTTGATTTCTGGCTCTATGGTGGTGTTGGTCTATGCGTATCTAACTCGCTTTTTATCTTCTAGTTTGCAAACGGTTGAAGCAGGCTTGAGCAAAATCACACCAAGCATGGATGCCAGCGCGATGAGCTTAGGATCTGGCCGCTGGGAATTATTGAGAAAAATTCATTTGCCACTTTTGCGCCGCAGTTTGTTAACGGCCGGCTTGCTGGTGTTTGTCGATGTCATGAAAGAATTGCCAGCGACTTTGGTATTGCGCCCCTTTAACTTTGACACCTTGGCAGTTGTGACATATCAGTTAGCGTCTGATGAGCGATTGGCTGAAGCAGCTTGGCCAGCGTTGACGATTGTCTTGGCAGGTCTTCTACCGGTGATCATTCTATCGAGAGCAATGTCTAAAGACTAAGCTTGTGGCGTGACGCCAAGAATTTCATGAAGTTTGGATGAGGTGGTTGTGTATTGCAGGTGAATTGTCTGCCCTGGATAAATGTGAGCAGCACAACCATAGGCAGCCAAGGTTGCTTCATGAAAGCCGCAAACGATTAGTTTCTTTTTGCCAGGGTAAGTGTTGATATCGCCCACCGCAAAAATACCAACTGTGCTGCTTTGAAATTTTTCCGTATCCACCAATACCTGTTTGTTTTCTAAATCGATGCCCCAATCAGAAATTGGTCCAAGCTTAGGTGATATACCAAGCAAGGGAAGTAAGGCGTCTAATGGCAAATCATGCGTTTGCCCATTAAAGTCCGTGACCTCTAGGCTGCTAAGTTTTTCACCAGTTACTTTGAAGTTGGTGACTTGCCCGAGTTGAACTTTGATCAGGCCTTGAGTACATAATTCTTGAAAACATTGAATCAAAGACTCTTCGGCTTTAAAAATATCGCGCCTGTGAACCAAGGTGATACTTTTGGCAATGCCAGCTAATGCAACGGCAGCTTCTAGAGCAGCAGTTTCACCACCGTTGATGACCACATCTTGGCCGGCATATTGTTTGACTTGGCCCAATTTGTAAAAGACCTGTTTGCTTTCATAAGAGCCAATGCCAGGCAATGACAATTTGCGAGGTTTGAATGCGCCCACGCCCGCAGAAACAGCGATCACTTTGCTGATGAATGTTCCTTGCGATGTTTGCACATCAAAGCGGCCATCGGCACGTTTTTCTACCAGCGTCACTTCTTGATTGAAATGAAAGGGCGTTTTTAAAACTTTGATTTGTTCTTGTAAGCGATCAATCAAATCTTGGCCGGTGCAAAAAGGAATTCCGGGGATATCGTAGATTGGCTTATCAGCATAGAGCTCAACGCATTGACCGCCAGCCTGAGGTAGGGCATCGATCACATGTACTTTGATGCCCAGTAAGCCTAATTGAAAAACTTGATAAAGACCTACCGGTCCTGCGCCGATAACAATTGCATCTGTCTCAATGGGTGGTTGTTTTTCTGCCACAGGATCTTTCAAGAGATACTTTAGCGAATCAATTCGCCTGATTTATTTTTAACATCTTTCCAGTCGTCTGCATCTGCCAAACCTTCTTTTGACTTTGTGATTGAAGGCCATTTGGCTGAAAGCTCAACATTGAGTTTGATGTAAGACTGTTGATCACCTGGCACATCATCTTCGGCATAAATTGCGTTGACCGGACACTCTGGAACGCAAACAGCGCAATCAATGCACTCATCTGGATCAATCACCAAAAAGTTAGGACCTTCACGGAAACAATCCACTGGGCAAACATCAACACAATCGGTGAACTTACAACGAATACAGGCTTCAGTTACAACATAAGTCATTGCATCAATCTCAAAGAAGATTAAAAGCAATATTTTATCTTAGGCAGGCCTTTAAATTGCAGATAGCCTTATCCTTAAGTGTGGCATCGACATTTCTATTTGAGTTAAATCAATAACATACAATAAAGAAAATTAAGAAAACGTACAAAAATAGGAGACAAATATGTCACAAAATGCACAAAAACCGAAGATTTTGGTCGCGCGCACCATCTTTCCAGATCTTTTGGCTGACTTAGAAAAGGTTGCCATTGTTCAATCAAATCAGGCCGACCATCTTTGGAATGCGGCAGATTTGAAAGCGGCTTTAGCTGATAAAGATGCTGCGATCGTGTCGGGTGGTGAGCGCGTCGATGCAGATACTCTGAAGGCCTCCCCAAATTTAAAAATTGTTTCAAACATTGCTGTGGGTTATAACAATTTAGATATGCCAGCATTCAAAGCGGCCAATGTAATGGCCACCAATACGCCTGATGTGTTGACAGATACCACAGCTGATTTTGGTTTCACTTTGATGATGGCAACGGCGCGTCGCGTGACTGAGAGTGAGCAATGGTTAAGAGCGGGTCATTGGGGCAAGTTCTCAATTTGTGATGCGCCACTGTCCATGGACATTCATCACTCGACTTTGGGCATCAT
>CAXNHG010000065.1:0-5046 GCA_964202085.1 Polynucleobacter sp.
CTTCTTTATGGAAAAAACAGAACTTCGCGCATCTTTAGCTTTGGCCGGCATTTTTGCCTTGCGCATGTTGGGGCTATTTTTGATTTTGCCAGTCTTTAGCTTGCATGCCAAAGGCTTGCCGGGGGGTGATCAAGCCCTGTTAGTTGGATTGGCCTTGGGAGTCTATGGTCTTGTTCAAGCCTGCCTGCATATCCCGCTAGGAATGCTCTCTGACAAATACGGTCGAAGACCAGTCGTTGTTGCCGGACTTTTATTATTTGTTCTGGGGGCGGTTATTGCGGGTAGCCATGATGATTTGATATGGATCATCGTGGGGCGAGCGATTCAGGGAGCTGGTGCGGTTTCAGCAGCAGTGACGGCATGGTTGGCTGATTTAACCAAGGAAGAAACTAGAACAAGAGCCATGGCCATGGTCGGAGGCAGTATCGCCCTGACGTTTGCCATATCCTTGGTTTTGGCCTCTCCATTGCATGAATCTATCGGTTTGGACGGCATGTTTTATCTGATGGCAGTTTTGGGGGTTGGGGCTATTTTATTGGCCTTGTTTGTGGTGCCACAACAAGACAAGTTGAATACGCCATTCACCGCCAAGTTTTCCGATGTTTTCTTTAACGCTGATTTATTGAGATTGAACTTTGGTGTTTGTGCATTGCATGCAGCCCAAATTGCATTGTTTTTGACCTTGCCTAGATTGTTAGTCAAAGCTGACTTGCCTCTAGTCTTTCATTGGCATTTGTATTTACCTGCTGTATTAATTTCTTTTGCTTGTATGGCACCCATCATCATGATGAGTGAGAGAAGAAAACGCATGAAGCCAGCATTTATTTTTGGCATTCTTTCGATGATGGTTGCCCAGTTACTAATGGCCAGCTTTGATACCTTGCCGGCGCTTGCCATAGCAGTGCTAATTTATTTCATTGGCTTCAATATTTTGGAAGCGATGCAACCATCCTTGGTCTCTCGTTGGGCTAGCCAAGCCAAAGGCACTGCCTTGGGCATTTACAACACTACTCAGTCAATTGGCTTATTCATTGGCGGATTGGGTGGGGGCTGGCTGTTGCAATGGGGCGGTGAGTCAAGTGTTTTTTATGCTTGTGCAGCACTAATTTTCGCCTGGCTTATAATTGCACTGTCGATGAGAGAGTTGCCTGTAAAGGCTAACTTACAAACTTAAATCGACTAATTTCGGTACAACAAACTTTTCTTCGGGAGACAAAAATGGCGTCAGTTAATAAAGTAATTATTGTGGGTAATGTTGGCCGTGATCCGGAAACTCGTCGCCTACCTAGTGGCGATGCAGTGACAAATATTTCAATTGCTACCACTGATCGTTACCGCGATAAACAATCTGGCGAGATGCGCGAAAATACTGAATGGCATCGCGTTGCATTTTTTTGCAAGGTTGCTGAGGTGGCAGAGAAATACCTCAAAAAAGGTTCACAGGTTTATGTAGAGGGCCGTTTAAGAACGCGCAAATGGACTGATGCAAGCGGAGTGGAAAAATACTCTACAGAAATCGTTGCTGAAACAATGCAAATGTTAGGTGGTAAACCTTCTGGATCTTCTGAAGGCGGTATGTCAGGTCAGGATTCACCTTCATCATCAGCACCAAGAGCACCTGCTTCATCGAGCAGCCCAAACATCAGTGATATTGACGACGATATACCGTTTTAATTATTGACGCGAGTGACGGACATTGTCCGGCCACTCAGCGTTGTAATCAGCTCTAAATGGATTGATATCAATGCCGCCTCTGCGTGTATATCGGGCATAAACCGATAGCTTGCTAGGGCGGCATTTTTCTTTGATGTCCATGAAGATTTTTTCAACGCAGTGCTCATGAAATTCATGATGTTCTCTAAAAGAAATCAGGTAGCGCAGTAAACCTTCTTCATCAATGGTTGGTCCAACATAGTTAATTTGAATACTTGCCCAATCAGGTTGAGCGGTTACTGGGCAGTTAGAGCGCAGCAGATGGCTGACCAATGATTCTTCAACAATACCCAAGCTGGCATCTGATTGGAGCAAAGCGGCATCTGGTAACTGCTTGGGGTCAATCTCCAAATCAAGTCGATCCAACAATTTCCCCGCCATTTCTTTCATACCTTTTTTACATTGCTGTTCTGGTAAATCTAACTGCACAGAAACGCTTGCGCCAGCGGCTTTGGATAAATCACTCTTAAGTGTTTGAATTAATTCTTCTGTGGATTGGAAGCAATGGTTGTTCAAGCTATTGAGATACAACTTCCATGACTTTGATTCAATGATGTTTGGTGAATTGGCTGGAACTAAAAAAGTAGCAATGGCGAGCTGAGGCTTTCCTTTGGTATTTAACCAACTCAGCTCATAAGCATTCCAAATATCAATACCAAAAAAAGGTGGCTCGGGGTTTTTAATCCCAATCTTTAGTCTATTTTCAATGCGTGCGATTGGAAATAGAAGCTCGGGACTGTATTGACTTGGGTTATTAGAATTTTTACCCAGTGGCGCTTGATCTAAGTTGCTCATGCGATTATTTGATTTGATTGGCAATGCCAGAAAGAACCTGACCTGTTGGAGCAACGTCTGAAGCAAGTTCGCAGTGCCCCAATTGATCATCAAAGAAAAAATCAGGCTGAAATTCTTTTAAAAAATCTTTTTTAGCTAAACCACCAAGAAACATGGCTTCATCAACTGTGACGCCCCAAGCCATCAAAGTTCTGATGGCTCGCTCGTGCGCAGGCGCTGATCGGGCTGTGACCAAAGCAGTTCTGATCTTCATTGATTGACCAGACTTTTTTGCAGCAACCTGAAGGCGATGCAACGCTTCTAATAAAGGTTTAAATGGACCCGGTGGTAAGGGTGTTTCAACTTTATGACTTTCATGGGCAACGAATGCATCGAGCCCCTTTGCTTGAAAAACTCTTTCAGCTTCATCTGAAAACAAAACGGCATCTCCGTCAAAGGCGATGCGTATTTCATCTGGATTAGATTCTGCCAGTTGCTTACTTTGAGGAAACACCATCGCTGCAGGAAAGCCTGCATCCAGTGTGGCGCGCACATCATCAGCATTGGCTGATAAAAAAAGATTGGCCTGTAAAGATTTAAGGTAGTGATACGGTGCGCGACCTCTGGTAAAGACCCCACGCTCAATCGCTAGACCAGCATTTTTAGCTGAGCGAAAAACTCTCAAGCCGCTCACGGGATCATTTCTGGAGAGAATCACCACCTCTACATTTTGTTGGTCACCCTCATTAAAGGTTAGCAACTTCTTCACCAATGGATATGCAACCCCAGGCTTGGCTGGCAAATCAATTCTGTTTAATTGAAGTTGCATGTAGGCACTGTCGTCGCTGGCTTCAAAAATTTGATTCTCTTCTTCAAAATCAAATAAAGCTCTAGAAGAAATTGCAACAACTAATTTGCCTTCGAGTGAAAACGCCATACTTATGCCAAGAAAAGTTTGTAGGCAGGGTTATCGCTTTCGTCCCAGTGTGGGTAGCCAAGGCCCGCTAAAAATTTCTTCAATTCTTTTTTATCGCTGGCTGGGACCTGCATGCCAATCAAAATACGCCCGGAATCTGCCCCATGATTCCGGTAATGAAAAAGACTGATGTTCCAGTTGGGGGCCATGCTAGTTAAAAATTTCATCAAAGCACCAGGTTTTTCAGGAAACTCAAAGCGATAAAGCAATTCATTTTTTGCTAGCTGTGAGCGCCCGCCAACCATGTGACGAAGATGTGACTTGGCTAATTCATCCTGGGTCAAGTCAATGGTGTTGAACCCAGACTTGGTGAATGATTTTGCAATGGTGGCGCTGTCAGAGGCTTTTTGCGTGGCAATGCCTACAAAAATGTGCGCCTTATTGGCATCGGCAATGCGATAGTTAAATTCTGTCACGTTGCGCTCACCCAAAAGTTCGCAGAAACGCTTGAATGAACCTCTTTGCTCTGGAATGGTGACTGCAAAAACAGCTTCTTTTGACTCGCCAACCTCAGCTCTTTCAGCAACAAATCTGAGTCGATTGAAGTTGATGTTGGCGCCGCAAGCAACCGCTACCAAGGTTTGGTTTTTACATTTCTCGCGCTCAACATATGCCTTCAAGCCTGCCAAAGCAAGTGCCCCCGCAGGCTCTAAGATACTTCTTGTGTCTGTGAAGACGTCATTGATCGCTGCGCAGATAGCATCTGTATCAACAGTGATGATCTCGTCAACGACTTGCTGGCAAAGTCTAAAAGTTTCTTTACCAACAAGTTTGACAGCGGTGCCATCTGAAAAAAGACCCACTTCTTTTAGCTCAACTCTGCGCCCAGCTTCCAAAGACTTTTTCATGGCATCAGAGTCAACGGTTTGAACTCCAATGACTTTAATTTCTGGGCGAATAGCTTTGATGTAAGCCCCAACGCCTGCAATTAATCCACCGCCACCAATGGCCAAGAAAATGGCATCGATAGGCTCTTGATGTTGTTGCAAGATTTCCATAGCGATTGTTCCCTGGCCTGCAATAACATCTGGGTCATCAAAGGGGTGAACAAAAGTGAGCTGGTGTTTCTTTTCAAGAGACAGAGCGTGTTGATATGCATCGCTGTATGACTCACCGTACAAGACAATTTTGACAGAACTGCCACCGCGAGAATTAACCGCATCAATTTTCACTTGAGGTGTGGTGGTAGGCATCACGATGATGGCTTTGCAGTCCAATTTTGCCGCAGCCAAGGCCACCCCTTGTGCATGATTGCCTGCTGAGGCTGTGATAACACCACGCTTTAGGTCTGCGGGGCTCAAATGAGCCATTTTGTTGTACGCACCTCTTAACTTAAAGGAAAAAACCGGTTGGTTATCTTCTCTTTTAAGCAAAACTTTATTTTTAATGCGCGCAGAAAGGTGCGAAGCCACTTCAAGCTCGGTTTCTCGGGCAACGTCATAGACCTTGGCGGTCAATATTTTTCGTAAATAATCTTTAGGCATCCTGTGAGCGTATCACGGCAAAAGCCTAAAATGCTTAAACATGGATACCAATTTGCATAATTTTTTGGTTTGGCTCTCTCTGCCCACGGTAGGTTTGCC
>CAXNHG010000066.1:0-5015 GCA_964202085.1 Polynucleobacter sp.
AGCCAGCCAATTTTTTATCCGTACCTTAAAAGAAGCCCCAGCCGATGCGGAAATCGTTTCCCATAAGCTCATGATGCGTGCTGGCTTGATTCGAAAGCTGAGTGCCGGCATCTACAACTATATGCCCATGGGTCTTATGGTTATTCGAAAGGTCGAGAACATCATCCGTGAAGAAATGGACAAGGCTGGAGCCATCGAGCTATTGATGCCAGTGGTTCAGCCAGCCGAACTATGGCAAGAAACTGGTCGTTGGGACAAGATGGGCCCAGAGTTATTACGAATCAAAGATCGTCATGATCGTGATTTTTTGATCCAGCCAACTTCTGAGGAGGTGGTGACTGATATCGCTCGTCATGAAATTAAGAGCTACAAACAATTACCAGTCAATTTTTATCAAATTCAAACAAAATTCAGAGATGAGCGTCGTCCACGCTTTGGCATCATGCGTGGCCGTGAATTCAGTATGAAAGATGCCTATTCTTTTGACCGAGATGTTGAGAGTATGAAAGTGTCCTACGCCAAAATGTTTAATGCCTACGCGCGCATCTTTCAGCGCTTAGGGCTTAACTTTAGAGCCGTCAATGCAGATAACGGTGCTATTGGAGGAACAGGCAGTCAAGAGTTCCACGTGATTGCTGATACGGGAGAGGATGCCATTGCATATTGCCCAAGCTCTGACTATGCGGCAAACATTGAAACTGCAGAAGCACTTTCATTGATTGCAGGCAGAGCCACCGCTTCTCAGGTCATGACCTTAAGGCCTACGCCCGGTCAAGTGAAGTGTGAAGAGGTTGCACACTTTTTAAAGTGTTCGATCGAGAAAACAGTTAAATCAATTGTGTTGGCAGTTGATCAAGAGGGCGGCGCAAAATTATTCTTATTATTGATTCGTGGTGATCATGAATTAAATGAAATCAAAGCAAGCAAAGTGCCAGGTATGACAGATTTCCGTTTTGCAACTGAAGCAGAAATCATTGAGTATTTTGGTACTCCTCCTGGCTATTTGGGGCCAGTCAAAACGAAAAAGCCTTTGACGATTGTGGCTGATAGAACGGTTGCCAACATGAGTGATTTCATTTGTGGCGCCAACCAAGAAGGCCATCATTTGACAGACGTGAATTGGGGGCGTGATTTGCCTGAACCCCTTGTGGCTGATTTGCGCAATGTGATTGCGGGCGATGCATCACCAGACGGAAAGGGCGTTCTAGAAATTTGTCGTGGTATTGAAGTGGGGCACGTGTTTCAGTTAGGCACCCGTTATTCAGAGTCTATGAATGCTGTTTATCTCGATGAAAAAGGTCAGTCTCAACCGATGGTGATGGGTTGTTATGGCATTGGCGTGACTCGCTTATTGGGTGCTGCCATTGAACAACGTTTCGATGATCGCGGCATCATGTGGCCAGTATCGATTGCACCATTCCAAGTAGTTTTATGTCCAATGGGTTATGACCGTTCCGACATGGTTCGTGATGCCTCCGACAAACTCTACCAAGATTTATTATCTCTAGGCATAGAAGTGATTTTAGATGATCGTGGCGAGCGCCCTGGCGCGATGTTTGCGGATTGGGAGCTTATCGGTGTGCCTTATCGTGTGGTGATTGGTGAGCGTGGTTTGAAGGAAGGCCATTTGGAATTTCAAGCTCGTACTGACGTTGAAGCATCGGCAATACCAGTGGGTGATATGGCCAAGAAAGTGGCTCATTTGGTGAAGGCTCAATTGGCATCTTAAGTATTAATTGAAACTAAAAGCTAGGCCCACAAAAAAGCCAGATCATTGATCTGGCTTTTTATTTATATCGTGAGTTTTAATAAAAAAATACTTTTACGTGTTAGCGCTTTAACATATTCCCCATGCCCTTGGCTGCCATACCACCAAGCATCTTGGCCATCTTGCCGCCTTTGAATTGTTTCATCATGGATTGCATTTGTTCGAATTGCGCCAAGACGCGATTCACTTCTTGAACTTGCACCCCAGCACCCGCAGCGATGCGACGTTTTCTACTCGCTTTTAGAAGCTCAGGCTTTCTTCTCTCTTCTGGCGTCATGCTGTCGATAATACCTTGCGTGCGGGTAACTTGTTTATCAGCAACACTCATGTCTTGTTTCGCTGCAGCTTGGGCAAACTTTGCGGGTAATTTATCAATCAAATTACCTAAACCACCCATTTGGCGCATTTGACTGATTTGCATACGAAAATCATTTAAATCAAATCCACCTTTTTTAACTTTGTCAGCTAATTTTTGAGCTTGGTCAAAATCAATATTCTTTTGCGCTTGTTCAACCAATGCCAGAATGTCGCCCATACCCAGAATGCGACTAGCCATTCGATCTGCATCAAATGGTTCAAGACCATCGAGTTTTTCAGCTACACTAGCAAACTTGATTGGAACGCCGGTGATGTGTTGGACTGAGAGTGCCGCGCCACCACGTGCATCACCATCTAGCTTGGTGAGAATCACACCCGTTAATGGAAGTGCTTCATTGAATGCTTTGGCGGTGTTCACAGCATCTTGCCCCAGCATTGCGTCGACCACAAACAGTGTTTCGATCGGGTTCAAGATTTGATGCAAGGTACTAATCTCTTCCATCATGATTTCATCAATACCCAAGCGACCAGCAGTGTCCACAATCAATACATCGTGATAGTGTCGTTTAGCCCAGTCCAAAGCATCGCGTGCGATGTCTTTGGGCTTTTGGTTTTCATCGCTGGGAAAAAAATCTGCGCCAACTTGCTCGCTGACCGTTTGCAATTGTTTGATCGCAGCAGGGCGATAAACGTCGCAAGACACCGTCAACACTTTTTTCTTTTGTGTGTCCTTCAGCCATTTGGCCAATTTACCAACAGAGGTTGTTTTACCGGCACCTTGAAGGCCTGCCATCAAAATAACGGCCGGTGGTTGAGCGGCTAAATTTAATCGACCGGCACTTGGATTGCCCATGATGGCGGTGAGTTCTTTTTGAACAACTCCCACCAAGGCTTGACCAGGGCTTAAACTATCAAGGACCTCAGCGCCAAGAGCTTTTTGTTTAATATTATTGATGAGTTCTTTGACCACGGGAAGTGCAACGTCAGCCTCTAATAGGGCTAAGCGCACCTCACGAAGCATTTCGGCGGTATTTTCTTCGGTCAGCCTGGCTTGACCTCGCATGGTTTTAACCACACGACTTAAACGATCTGTTAGATTTTGAAACATATGAGCATTAAACTGTAGATATGAACATTTTAGGTCACCCCAGCTTCGCATGGATACCCAGCGCTTTATATTTCTTGTTTTTTTTAAGAGAAATCAGGGTTTACTCGCAAAATTCTGAAAAGAATCAAGACTCCCCAGCGATTTCTAGTCTTTCCCAATGGCTGTTGTTGCCGATCATCATTCTGCATGGCGTCACCCTGCATGAGTCTATCTTTACTCAGCAGGGCTTTGTGTTTGGTTTTGCGCAGGCTTTATCAACCATGGCTTGGATAGGCGTCACATTTTTTTGGTTTGAAAGTTGGTATTTACCTATCAAAGGTTTGAGGGCCATCATTTTGTTGGCGGCCTGCGTCACCGCCATTTTGCCGATTATTTTTTCTGGGGCAGTGCTCTCAGCCCGTTCAATTGACGATCCATGGTTCAGAGCTCATTTCATCGTGGCGAATGTGGCCTACGGTTTATTGAGTTTGGCCGCTCTTCATGCCATCTTGATGCATTGGCAAGATCGTCATTTGCACATGCCAACTCACGTCAAGGCCAATAGTTTTTTTGCCAAATGGGGCAATCGTTTACCGCCATTGATGAGCATGGAAAGTATTCTTTTCAGAATCATCACGGTGGGGTTTGCCTTGTTAACTTTGACTGTTTTCTCTGGACTGTTTTTTAGCCAAGCATTATTTGGTCGTGCTTTATTTTGGGACCACAAAACAATCTTTGGATTCTTATCCTGGGTGATGTTTGCCGGATTGTTGATCGCGCGTTGGCGCGTTGGTTTGCGAGGCTTAACAGCAGTTCGTTGGGTGCTAGGATCCTTTGGAGTTTTATTGATGGCTTATGTGGGTAGCCGTTTTGTTTTAGAGGTATTAATCCAACGATGAAGTGGTTACTTTTCACCTTGATTCTCACTGGTTTGATCATTTGGTGGCGTTATGCGCAAATTTCTCAAAATAATCGATCGAGCGCCAAGCCAAAAGCAAAGGCAGCGCCCAAAACTTCATCTTCAAGCAAATCAGTTGAGCCTAAGAATATGGAGCAGTGTCCTCATTGTGGTTTGAGATTTCCGCAAGGTGATGGAGTGGGGGCCTATTGTTCTCGTGAGCATCGCTCCAGCATTGATCCGAAAGGTTGGTGGGGTGAGGCAGAGTGGATCAAATCACCTAACTATGATTCGCGACCTGAAGAGCCTCCTGTTGAGTTGGTGCTGGTTCATCATATTAGTTTGCCGCCAGGTCAATTTGGTGGAAATCACATTGCTGAATTCTTTCAAAACAAATTAGATCCAAAAGCACACCCTTATTTTGCAGAAATTGCAGATCAACAAGTGTCCAGCCATTTCTTGATTAAGCGCGATGGTCATGTGCAGCAATTTGTATCAACCTTGAATCGTGCTTGGCATGCAGGTGCTTCTGATTATTTCGGGCGTCAGCGTTGCAACGACTTTTCAATTGGTATTGAATTAGAAGGTAGCGATGATGTGCCGTTTAGTTCAGCTCAATACATAGCGCTGAAAGAATTGATCGTCGCTTTACAAAAATTTCACCCAATCTCTGCCTATGCAGGTCACAGTGATGTGGCTCCGGGTAGAAAAACAGACCCAGGGATTCATTTTGATTGGCAACGTTTTTCTGAGGATGCCAATATTTCTGTTGGGCAACTTCCCTACGGCCTTAAAAACAGAAGTTAGTCTTTTCAAATAAGTCTTGCCTCATTGGGTTAGTAAGCACTAACCATTTAAATGTTTGTTTTAAAAAAACCTAAAACGCTGCCAAAAATTCATTAAAAAGAGGCTCAGATTAGGGATTTCGATAGGTATTTTTTGCA
>CAXNHG010000067.1:0-4986 GCA_964202085.1 Polynucleobacter sp.
TTCATCCACCTTGCACCTTACAACATGGTCAGAAAATCAAAGGTCAATTAGAAGCCTTGCTTGAAAAGTTAGGTATCAGCATCAATACTTGCCAAGACAGCCACCTATGTTGTGGTTCAGCAGGTACTTATTCGATTTTGCAGGCAGGCTTATCCAAACAATTGAAAGTGCAAAAGTTAAACAATCTTCAGCAAGCGGTGTCTGATCATCAAGCCCAAAGAATTGTTTCTGCCAACGTTGGCTGTATCACTCATTTACAAAATGAAACAACGCCTGTTGAGCATTGGATTGAGCTGATTGATTCTCTCATCGAGAAGAATATGGGACATGTCAGCCCTTAAAAATAATTTAAGCGCCATCAAAGAGCGCATCCATCAAGCGGCCATAGCCTGTGATCGCTCTGCGCAAGATATCAGGTTGCTCGCTGTTTCAAAGACATTTCCAGCTGAAGACGTCAGAGATGCTTTTTTACTTGGCCAAAAATGCTTTGGTGAAAATTATGTACAGGAGGGTGTTGCCAAAGTATTAGAGCTGAAAGATTTGCGCTCAAGCATTGAATGGCACTTTATTGGCCCCATCCAGAGCAATAAATCAAAAGATGTGGCAGAAAATTTTGATTGGGTGCACAGCATTGATCGCATCAAAATTGCTCAACGCTTAAATGATCAGCGACCTGCTCATTTACCGCCATTAGAGGTTTGTGTGCAAGTGAACATCAGTGGTGAGGAATCCAAAAGTGGTATCCAGCCAGATGAATTGGTGGATATCTGCCAAAAAATATCCACCATGCCGCATCTGCGTCTAAGAGGTCTCATGAGTATTCCGGAGCCTACTGAGGATGTGCAGTCTCAAAGAAAATCCCACCATCATTTGCGTGAACTTTTGATTAAGTTACAGAAATCGACTGTTCTTGATCATCAAAAGCTTCAGCTCGATACTTTATCCATGGGCATGTCCTCAGATATTGAAGCGGCTATTGCAGAAGGTAGTACGATGGTGCGTGTTGGCACTGCAATCTTTGGTAAAAGAACTTATTTATGACTTCATTAGCAAATTTAAAAATTGGCTTTATTGGTGGCGGCAACATGGCCAGCGCTTTGATTGGTGGCTTGATCAAACAAGGGGCTCAGGCAAACAACATATTTGTCGCTGATCCATTTGATCAAACGCGCCAGCGCCTTGAAAGAGATCTCTCCATCATCTGCGCTGCTTCAGTTGATAAACTAGCCTCGCACATTGAAAACTGTGATGTTTTGGTTATGGCTGTTAAGCCACAACAATTTAAAGAAGCCGCCTCTGAATTAGCGCTCGCATTGAAGTCACTGGCAATCAAACCTCTTTGTTTAAGCGTGGCCGCCGGTATTAAAACAGCCGACATGACCAAGTGGCTTGGATATCAAAGAATCATTCGAGCCATGCCCAACACCCCCGCTTTGATTGGCGAAGGCATGACTGGATTATTTGCAGATACTCACATCAGTGCCGCAGATCAATCGTTAGCAAGCTCTATTTGTGAAGCCGTGGGTAAGATTGTTTGGGTTAAGTCTGAAAAACAAATGGATGACATCACAGCTGTATCTGGGAGTGGTCCAGCCTATGTATTTGCCTTCCTAGAATCTCTTGAGAAAGCTGGAATCGCTCAAGGTCTCTCACAAGAGCAAGCTCGTCTCCTAGCAGTACAAACTTTGCATGGTGCTGCCAAGCTTGCGGCTCAATCCTCAGAGTCACCTGCGACCCTGAGGGAGCGCGTTACTTCAAAAGGCGGTACCACCCATGCAGCACTGACAGTTCTTGAGCAAGAATCTTGGGCGCAAATCATGATGAAAGCTGTGGCGGCAGCTAGCCAACGCAGCGAAGCGATGGGTCAAGAATTTAGCAATCAGTGATCAGAGCAATGAGCAGCTATTAATAATAGGCAAACGCAATGGCTAAGAATAAGCACATACCAAACCAATTATTTCTTTTAAATGCCAAGAGGCATTTTTCTTTCTGACGATCTTTGATTAATTGGAAGTAATAAATGGTCAGTAAAAAGGCCAACCCTAAAAAGATCCAAAAGATTGCTGGAAAGACCAAAAGCCATCCGATAACAGCAAAGCTAAACAAGCAACCGCCATAACAAATGCAAATGGCCAATACATCGTATTGACCAAAAGTAATGGCAGACGTTTTAATGCCCAAACGTAAATCATCATCTCTATCAACCATGGCATAGGCCGTATCGTAGGCAATTGCCCAAGCGATATTTGCAAGTACCAACAACCATGCGTATGAAGGTATCTCGTTCAAGACTGCCGTAAATGCCATGGGAATACCAAATGAAAAGGCTATACCTAAAATGGCTTGAGGGATAGAGAAAAATCTTTTAGTGAATGGATAAATAATCGCAATAGCCAATGCGGGAACAGATAAAAACTTTGTGAATGTATTTAATGGCAATATCAAGATGAATGCCGCAAGCGCAAGGGCCGCAGCAATGATCAGCGCTTCTACAGGCTTGATTCGCCCAGCAGTGAGAGGACGATCTTGGGTTCTTGAAACATGCCTATCAAAGTCTCTATCAGCAAAGTCATTAATTGCACATCCAGCACTTCTCATCAAGAAGCAACCTAAGACAAAAATAATTAGATGGGATAATCTTGGCTCACCAGAAGATGCCACCCACAAACCCCATAAGGTTGGCCATAAGACCAATAAAGTACCAATGGGCTTATCAAATCGAATCAGCGCTAAATAATCAGACAGCCTTGAAGACATTACAAGAAATCCACCCCTGTCATGCCAGATGATTTAATCGCATCTGCCAAAGCATGCATGGCTTTTGTTCTGGCATAACTTTTGCGCCAAGCCAATACCACTCGACGTTTAGGAATCGGGTTGGCAAAAGGAATATAACGAATCAAGCCATGGCTACTAGCATCATCTGCAATCGATGTGATCGGCATGATGCTAATGCCAATCCCGCCAGCGACCATCTGCCTGATAGTTTCTAAAGAGGATCCTTCAAATGAACTGATCTCTCCGTCTTTTTGATTTTTTTGCATATCAGGACAAATATCTAATACTTGATCCCTGAAGCAATGTCCCTCACCCAAGAGCAATGTTTTTTGTGACTGCAATTCATTATGCTGAATAATCGATAAAGTTTCCCATGGATGTCCGTGAGGAACTGCCACCATGAAACCTTCTTCGTAAAGAGGTAAAACCTCAAGACCACTTTGCGGAAATGTATCCGCCATGATGGCAGCATCGATATCACCCTGCTTTAAAAGTTCTAAAAGCTTTGTGGTGAAATTTTCTTGAAGGTACAAAGGCATCTGCGGCAAAACCTGACGACTCTTGGCAATCAACTTTGGTAACAAATAAGGGGCGATTGTGTAGATGGTCCCCAAGCGCACAGGGCCTGATAAAGGATCTTGGCCATGTTGAGCCAGATGCTTAATGACCTGAGCTTCATCTAATACCTTTTGGGCTTGATGGATAATTGTCTGACCCAAGGCAGTGATTGTTAACTCTGAAGCAGAGCGCTCAAAAATTTGGACATTCAGCTCATCTTCTAACTTTTTAATCGCAACAGATAAGGTTGGCTGAGAAACAAAGCACGCTTCCGCAGCTCGGCCAAAGTGGCGCTCTCTGGCAACGGCAACAATATATCTAAGTTCTGTGAGTGTCATACAGAGAGGATATCAAGCTTTTAGGTATTCAGCACGATTACCTAACCAACGGAATAAGTGTTGTTGGGCAACAGCGGGATAATTGATCAGCAGTTGTTTGGCCAATACTTGAGTTTTTTCAATCAACCAGGATTCTTTTTGCAAATCGATGAAGCGTAACATCGTATCGCCTGATTGTTTTGAGCCCAGCAACTCACCTGGGCCGCGCAATGCCAAATCTCGCTCGGCAATCACAAAGCCATCTTGAATCTCTTTGAGAGTCTGCAAACGCTCCTTTGCAGCCATTGATAGTTCTGGGCCGTATAACAAAATACACACCGACTCTGCTGAGCCACGCCCAACACGGCCTCTTAATTGATGAAGTTGCGAATAACCAAATCTTTCTGCATGCTCAATGATCATCAGAGAAGCATTCGGCACATCGACCCCGACCTCAATCACCGTTGTGGCCACTAGAACTTGAATATCACCAGCCGCAAATGCTTGCATCACAGCATTTTTTTCAGACCCCTTTAAACGGCCATGCACTAAGCCAATGGCGACCGCAGGCAAAGCCTCCTGTAGTGCTGCATGAGTGTCCACCGCAGTTTTTAGCTGTAAGACCTCGGACTCTTCAATCAAAGGGCAGACCCAATACACTTGGCGCCCTTTACTTAATTCAGACACCAATCCCAAGACCAATTCTTGGCGTCGCTCATTTTTAACTAACTTGGTAACAATTGGAGTTCTGCCAGGCGGCAATTCATTGATGACAGATACCTCTAAGTCAGCATAAAAAGTCATCGCCAGAGTTCTTGGTATAGGTGTTGCAGACATCATCAATTGATGACAATCAACTTCCACATTATCAATTTTTTGTTGTAAACGTAAACGCTGTTTAACTCCAAAGCGATGTTGCTCATCAATCACCGCAAATCCAAGTCTTGCGAATTCCACTCCCTCTTGAATTAAAGCGTGCGTGCCAATCACCAACTGCGCTTGCCCATTCGAGATCTGTTCTTGAGCTTCTCTTTTTTCTTTGGCTTTCAAAGAGCCTGTCAGCCAAGTGATTTTGACGCCCAAAGGCTCAAGCCAATTTTTTAATTTGCGGTAGTGTTGTTCTGCCACTATTTCTGTTGGCGCCATGATTGCCGCTTGATATCCATGATCAATGCAATGCAATGCGGCCAAAGTTGCAACCACTGTTTTACCACTGCCGACATCTCCCTGCAAAAGCCTATTCATGGGGTATGGCTGGCCCAAATCTTTCAGAATCTCAAGCCATGATTGCTGCTGAGCATTGGTTAATTGAAAAGGCAGTTGCTTTAAGAAA
>CAXNHG010000068.1:0-4960 GCA_964202085.1 Polynucleobacter sp.
TGATGACAGGTGCAGAGTCGATTCGTGATGTGATTGCTTTTCCTAAAACACAAAGAGCCCAATGTTTGTTAACTCAAGCTCCAAGCCCTGTTGACGAGAAGCAATTACGAGAACTTCACATTCGTTTGCGCAACACAGAAATGCCTGCATGAAGATCCCAATCTCGGTACTAGTCGTTATTTACACGACTAGCAACGAGGTTTTGTTGCTAGAAAGAAAAGACCATCCAGGTCTTTGGCAGTCTGTGACGGGCAGTCTGGATGCTCTTGATGAACCCCTGATAGAGGCGGCAGCTCGAGAGCTCTTCGAAGAGACAGGCATCGATGTATCAATGCTGCCCTCCAACTCTTTGCAATCCATGAATCAGCAGATTCAGTATGAAATTTATCCCCAATGGCGCCATCGTTACACCGAAGGTGTCACTGTGAACACCGAGCACTGGTTCAAGATTCTTTTTCCCAATCGCGTGCCAGTCACTCTGGCTCCTAGGGAGCATATAGCCCACCAATGGCATCCAATTGAGGTGGCAGCCTCACTTTGTTTTTCACCAAGTAATCAGCAAGCAATACTCAAGCTTAATTCTGATTAGAATTAAGCCATGGCGCTTTTAAGAAAAGATCGTTGGCAAAGCATTGAAAACCTTGATTTGCTTGAGAGCGGGAATAATTACTTCAAGGTACTCGAGGCCTCTCTTCTGAGCGCTAAAAGATCAATTTATCTTGAAACTTATATTTTCTCAAATGATGAGCAGGCGAAGAGAATTGCAGATCTACTGTGTCAGGCAGCCGTTAATGGTTTGGATGTCAAAGTAATTCTTGATTGGTTAGGTTCAAGTAACTTTTCTTTTGAATCAGATTTTTTAAGGTCAGGGGTTCAACTGATTCTTTACAACCCATCATGGTTTGGTCGTTTTGGTTTTTCTAGAACCCATAGAAAATTAGTGGTAATCGATGAAACTCAGGCATTTGTTGGGGGTATCAATATTTGCTCTGACAATCGATCCTCGGATGGAGAAATCTTAAAAGGTATCAGATGGGATTTGGCCTTGCATGCAACGGGAACTATTGTTGAAAAAGTACATGCAACTTTTTTAAGACAGTGGCAAAGAATGCAACCCAAAGCATTGCATCCTCGAAATATCTTAAAAAGAATTTTGGACCAGGAGCTGCCTTGGGGCACAAGTCATTTTTTGGGCTTAAGGCATGGTCAAAAACCGAGTCTCGCATTCATTGCTAGAGACAACCTTTATCACCGTCGTGATATTGAGAGAGCATATTTAAAAGCCATTGGTCAGTCGAGAGAAGAAATATGGTTGGCAACTCCTTATTTCATGCCAGGCAGAAGATTTAGAAAAGCTTTGATCAGAGCTGCACAGCGCGGAGTGGCAGTTAATTTGTTGCTGGGGCGCGATGAGTTCAAGGTTCTGAACTGGTCTGTGCCAACCCTTTATGGACAGTTTTTGGCGGTCAACATTGCAATTTATGAATACCCCTCTGGTTTATTGCATGCCAAAGCCATGGTGGTTGATCAACGTTGGGCCACTTTGGGATCTTCTAATTGCGATCACTTGTCATTCTTTTTGAATCATGAAGCTAACTTTGTTGTTAGAAATCATCCAGTGATCAAAGAGATTAGATCGAAAATTAAAGACCAGGCGCTTGAAAAAGGAATCCAGGTTGATTCTTACTTATACGCACAAAGACCAATGCTGGCAAAATTATTTAATTGGGTTTCTTATGTTTTCGTAAGACTTTTATTGATTTTTTTAGTCATAGGAACTCGAGATAAAGCTGTGCCTAATTTGGGCGATTAATGATAAAAATGAAAAGTAAGCCATGAGACATATGCAATCCCAGGATATTCAAGTTAAGTCAAATCATGAAAAAAGCAATGATTGGAAGGCGATTGCTAGTTTATTGCCCTATCTGTGGACTTTTAAAGGGCGGGTGATTTTAGCTTTGTCTTGTTTGATTGCAGCCAAGGTTGCAAATCTTGGCGTGCCAATTTTGCTCAAGTTCTTGGTTGATTCAATGAGTGTGTCGCCGGGATTGCAAACTTTGATTGTTGGTCCTGTAGCACTGATCATCGCCTATGGGCTATTAAGGTTATCAGCCTCACTCTTCACAGAATTAAGAGAGCTTATTTTTTCTAGGGTCACTGAGAGCGCAGTTAGAACGGTTGCGCTTCAGGTATTTGAGCATTTACATGCCTTATCTTTGCGCTTTCATTTATCAAGACAGACTGGTGGAATGACCAGAGATATTGAAAGGGGTACAAGAGGGATTCAATCATTGATCTCTTATTCTTTGTACAGCATTCTGCCAACCATGGTGGAGTTGGGTTTGGTGCTTGGTTATTTTGTCTGGGCCTACAACTATTCATTTGCGCTGATTACTTTGATCGCATTGGTTTTATATGTGACTTTTACAATTGTTGTGACCGAGTGGCGCACAAAATACCGCAAGAGAATGAACGAGCTTGACTCGAAGGCTCATCAAAGAGCAGTGGATGCCCTTATTAATTTTGAAACAGTTAAATACTTTGGTAATGAAGAGTATGAGTCTAAACGTTACGATGAAAATCTTAATCGCTACCGGGAGGCTGCGATACAGTCTCAACGATCCCTAGCAGTTTTAAATGTGGGTCAGCAGATCATCATCGCGACTGGCCTGATTTTAATTTTGTGGCAGGCCACCATCGGCGTGTCGAATGGATCAATGACCTTGGGTGATTTGGTTTTGGTGAATGTGCTGATGATTCAGTTGTACATACCCCTTAATTTTCTGGGTGTGATTTATCGAGAAATCAAGCAAGCCTTGATCGATATGGATCGGATGTTTAAGTTACTAGGTACCGATCGAGAAATTGCTGATCAAGAAGGTGCTCAGGATTTGGTGATTAAGAACCAAGCTCTGGGTCCGCACATCCAATTTCATGATGTGTCATTTTCTTATGAGCGCAATCGCCAGATCTTAAAGAGCATTAATTTTGAGGTATTGCCTGGGAAAACCACTGCCGTGGTTGGTCACAGTGGCGCAGGAAAAAGTACTTTGGCGCGATTATTATTTCGTTTTTATGATGTGACCAAAGGCTCAATTGAGTTCGATCAGCAAAATATCCAAGCGGTGAGTCAAAAAAGTTTGAGAGCTTGTATTGGCATTGTTCCTCAAGACACAGTCCTATTTAATGACACGATTGCCTACAACATTGCTTATGGGCGACCTGGAGCTTCGCAAGAAGAAATTGAGACAGCCACTAAAGCTGCTCAGATTCATGACTTCATCACATCACTGCCGGATGGCTATAAATCGGCTGTTGGTGAACGAGGCTTGAAATTATCTGGTGGAGAAAAACAACGGGTCGCTATTGCCAGGACTCTTTTGAAAAATCCGTCCTTTTTGATTTTTGATGAGGCAACTTCCGCCTTGGACTCTGAGACGGAGAGAGCCATTCAAAAAGAATTGATGGCATTAGCCAAAAATCGCTCAACATTGATCATTGCTCATCGTTTATCAACGATTATTTATGCTGATCAAATCTTGGTGATGGATGATGGTTGCATCATTGAGAGAGGCACCCATGATGAGCTCTTATCTTTGAGAGGGCGTTATTGTGATATGTGGCAGGCGCAACAATCTCAAACCAAGCTAATATCCTGATATGGCCATTAAAAATACCCCTCAATTTTTGCGGGCTGCATTTGACGCAGCCTTGAAAGCTGCTGACCCTCAACTGATGTTGCCAGATGGTTTGCAAAAGGTTTTTAGTACACCTTTAAAGGGCCGCTGTTTGGTTGTGGGGGCTGGAAAAGCGGCCGCCTCTATGGCTGTGGCTCTTGAGCAATACACTAAAGACTATTGGCCTGAGGCAAAACTTGAAGGCATGGTCATTACCCGTTACGGCCATGGCTTACCAACGAAGGCCATTCAGGTGATTGAAGCTGGACATCCGGTGCCTGATGAGGCAGGTCTTGATGGCGCTAAAGAAACGTTGCGCTTAATCAGAAGCTTGCAACCCGGTGACCAACTGATTGCGCTGATTTCGGGCGGTGGTTCAAGTCTTTTGACCTTGCCTGCTGCAAACTTAAGTATTCAGGATTTGCAGGCCACTACCCAAGCTCTATTGATGTCAGGGGCACCGATTGGTCAAATGAATATTGTGCGCAAGCATTTGTCTGGCATATTGGGTGGTCATATGGCCAGGGAGGCTGCTAATCGAGGCGCCAAAGTAGATGCCTTTTTGGTTTCTGATGTGACTGGCGATCATCCATCAAGTATTGCTAGCGGACCTTGCGCACCCGATGAATCAACATTTGCAGATGCACTGCAAATTCTTAATGATTACGATTTGCTTCAAGGGCAGATTCCAAAGGTGGTGACAGATTATTTACAGAATGGGCTGTTAGGTAAAAATCCTGAGACACCAAAATCGAGCGACCCGATTTTTAAGCAAATTAATAACCATCTATTAACCACTGCTCATTCTTGTTTAGAGGCGGCAGTCAGTTATTGTGAATCCCAGGGTGTGAAGGCGGTGATTTTGGGGGATACCGTGATGGGAGAAGCCAAAGATGTTGCATTGATGCAAGCAGCGCTGGCACGTGAAATTTTTCTCCATGATCAACCCTTTAAAAAACCAGTAGCTCTTCTCTCGGGCGGTGAATGTACGGTAACGATTCCCCGTGACGTAAAAGGTCGTGGCGGTCGCTGCAGTGAGTTTTTATTGTCCTTGTATGTTGCAACTGATGATCTTCCAGCTTTCTCAGCATTGGCGGCTGATACAGACGGTATTGATGGTAGCGAAGATAACGCAGGCGCATGGTTTGCATCAGAATCAAGAAAACTTATGAATAATAATCACTGTTTAGCCAAGGATAGTTTGGCTAAACATGATAGTTATGGGTTTTTTAAAGATTTAAATACCTTGGTTCACACGGGCCCTACCTTGACCAATGTGAATG
>CAXNHG010000069.1:0-4950 GCA_964202085.1 Polynucleobacter sp.
ACGCCATCTTGGTGAATACCTGAGGCATGTGCAAAAGCATTGGCACCCACCACTGCCTTGTTGGGCTGCACAACAAAGCCTGTGGTCTGGCTCACCATGCGACTGGCCGCCACGATGTGGATGGGGTCGATGTTCATCTCTAAATCAAAGTAATCTTTGCGAGTTTTGATGGCCATCACAACTTCTTCTAAAGAAGTGTTGCCGGCCCGCTCACCCAAACCATTGATGGTGCATTCAACTTGACGAGCTCCACCGATCTTGACGCCTGCCAATGAATTGGCAACACCCATGCCCAAGTCGTTGTGGCAATGAACAGACCAAATGGCTTTGTCAGAGTTAGGGATGCGCTCACGCAATGTTTTGATGAAGTTGCCATAAAGCTCAGGCACAGCATAACCAACCGTGTCAGGCACGTTGATGGTTGTAGCGCCCTCTTTGATCACAGCTTCAAGCACGCGGCACAAAAAATCTACTTCAGAGCGATAACCATCTTCCGGTGAAAACTCAACATCATTGGTGTGATTGCGCGCAAAGCGCACAGCAGCCTTGGCTTGCTCGAACACCTGATCAGGCGTCATGCGCAACTTCTTTTCCATGTGCAATGCTGATGTAGCAATGAATGTGTGAATGCGCTGAGAGTTGGCGCCCTTCAAAGCATCCGCAGCTCGGCTGATATCTTTTTCGTTGGCGCGTGCCAAAGAGCAAACTGTTGAGTCTTTGATGACCTGAGCAATCGCATTGATCGCCGCAAAGTCTCCATCAGAGCTGGCAGCAAAACCTGCCTCAATCACGTCCACGCGAAGACGCTCAAGCTGTCTTGCAATTCTGACCTTTTCATCTTTGGTCATTGAGGCACCAGGTGATTGCTCACCATCTCTCAAAGTGGTATCAAAAATAATTAATTTATCTGTCATGACTTGCTCCCGGACTAACAAAATTCTCTAAATAAAAAACCCCAGTAGGACTGGGGTTCGTCTTGTTTGCTTTGAATCTAAAGTTTAAGCGTGCACAGACCCCAGGTTTTGACCTAGTCCTAAAAGTAGCAGCAGTGACAAGCTTGTATTCATAAACCCTCATATACACAAAAAATGAATAAATTGTCAGAAAGCATATCTGAAGCTTTTTTCTTACGCAAGACAATCTTTTGCCAAATCCAAAAAACATAACCTGAGATGGCATAAGCCACAAACAAGCCAAATAAGGCCACAGGCGGGTCGCTGGATACCAAAACAAAGCCTAAGATGATCAAAATCATGACGCCAAAGGGAGCCCTGTAGCGTACATCCAATGCTTTACCACTGTAGAACATGGCGTTTGAAACCATGGTGATACCTGCATAAATGGTCAAAATGAACATGACCCAAGGCAAAGCCAACTCCTGAACATGCAATTTGTTATCCACCGCCAACCAAACAAAACCAGCAATCAAAGAGGCGGCGGCTGGACTTGGTAAGCCTTGGAAAAAGCGTTTATCAACCACACCGATATTGGTATTGAATCGTGCCAAGCGCAAGGCGGCGCCCGCACAAAAGATAAATGCGGCCAACCAGCCCCATTTACCCAAATCTTTTAAAACCCACTCATAGGCAATCAACGCTGGCGCTACGCCAAAAGAAACCATGTCTGTTAATGAGTCATACTGCTCACCAAAAGCGCTCTGGGTATTGGTCATACGGGCAACGCGACCATCCATACCATCCATGACCAAAGCCACAAAAATAGCAATCGCTGCAATTTCAAAACGTTGATTCATGGCCTGAACGATGGCAAAGAAACCGCAAAACAAATTAGCGGTCGTGAACGCATTGGGTAATAAATAGATGCCACGATTACGTGGTCGGCCCAGATTCTCTTGATCAGGACCAGCCCAATCATTGCGACGCAAAGGCGTCACATTGCTGGGTAAATTTTTTGTTTGCCTTGGTTTTCTGCGTCGAAATGTCGTCATAGACTACTTTTTAGTCCAATCCGGGCAATTTGGCTAGTACAGTGCTAGTTGCTGATACTTTATCGCCAACACTGACCAATGGCTCTGCAGTCAGAGGTAGATAGACATCCACTCTTGAGCCAAAACGGATAAAACCATAACGCTCACCCTTTTTAAGCTTATCGCCTAAATGTGCGTAGCAAAGAATTCTGCGGGCAATCAAGCCGGCTACTTGAACCAATGTGATGGTTTGACCATTGGCGTTAATCACCACAGCATTGCGTTCATTTTCTGTAGATGCTTTATCTAAATCAGCATTCACAAACTTACCTGGGAAATACTCAATGCGTTTGATCGTGCCATTCACGGACGAACGATTGGAATGAACATTAAACACATTCATGAAAACGCTGATCTTGAGCGCTTCACGATTGGCATATGGATCAAATCCTTTTTCAACAATGATGACTCGACCATCAGCAGGAGATAAAACCGCATCTTTGGTCAAGGGAATCGGACGACCTGGGTCTCTAAAAAATTGCATTACAAAAATAAAAATAATCCAGAAAGGCCAAGACCATGCCCACCCTGCTGAGGAATGAATCACGAACAATACAAAACCCGCGATGACCACATGTGGCCATCCTTCTTTTGCAATAATCGGATGCGGGTAATGAACTGCCATGTAGTCTCTCTTTCTGGATCTTATTTTATTTAAAGATGATTAGTTCTTGCTTTGATCAACTAACTTATTCTTAGCAATCCATGGCATCATCGCGCGCAATTTAGCGCCAACTACCTCGATCTCATGCTCAGCATTTAAGCGACGACGAGAAATCAATGTAGGTGCACCTGCTTTGTTTTCCAAGATAAAGCTCTTTGCGTATTCTCCAGTTTGAATATCTTTCAGACACTGACGCATTACATTCTTTGTATCTTCAGTCACAATGCGTGGACCAGTCACATATTCACCGTACTCAGCGTTATTTGAGATTGAGTAGTTCATGTTGGCGATACCACCTTCGTAGATCAAGTCAACGATCAACTTCAACTCGTGCAAGCATTCGAAGTAGGCCATTTCTGGGGCGTAACCTGCTTCAACCAAAGTTTCAAAACCAGCCTTGATCAATTCAACTGCGCCGCCACAAAGAACAGCTTGCTCACCGAACAAGTCAGTTTCAGTTTCTTCACGGAAGTTTGTTTCAATGATGCCGGCACGACCACCACCGTTGGCTGTTGCATATGACAAAGCCACATCACGTGCTGAACCAGTTGTGTTTTGATGAACGGCGATCAAATGAGGCACGCCACCACCTTGTGAATATGTGCTGCGAACTGTATGACCTGGTGCCTTAGGGGCAATCATGATCACGTCCACGTCTGCACGAGGAATCACTTGACCGTAGTGAACGTTAAAGCCGTGAGCAAATGCCAACGCAGCGCCTGCCTTGATATTTGGAGCAACTTCTTTGTTGTACACCTCAGCGATTTGCTCATCCGGCAACAACATCATCACAACGTCTGCGCCTTTAACAGCCTCAGCCACTTCTTTAACTTGCAAACCTGCGTTCGCAGCTTTGCTCCAAGAAGCGCCACCTTTGCGTAAACCAACAGTTACTTTCACACCAGAATCATTCAAGTTCTGTGCGTGAGCGTGGCCCTGTGAACCGTAACCAATGATTGTTACTTGCTTACCTTTGATCAAAGATAAGTCTGCGTCTTTATCGTAAAAAACTTTCATGCTATTTCCTATGTAATTTCAGTTTGTTGTTTGTTAAAAAGTTATACCTTCAAGATGCGCTCACCGCGACCAACACCAGAGCAACCAGTTCGGACTGTTTCCAAAATGGCAGTGCGGTCTGTGGCTTCAATGAATGCATCTAATTTACTGCTGTCTCCAGTCAGCTCGATGGTGTAAGACTTATCGCTGACATCAATGATACGACCGCGGAAAATATCCGTAATACGTTTCATCTCTTCGCGCTCCTTACCAACAGCTCTGACCTTGATCAACATGAGCTCACGCTCAATGTGAGGACCATCAGTCAAATCAATCACCTTTACTACCTCAACAAGGCGATTTAGATGCTTGGTAATTTGCTCAATGACATCTTCAGAGCCCACTGTCACAATGGTCATGCGTGACAAAGATGGGTCTTCTGTAGGAGCCACTGTTAATGTTTCAATGTTGTATCCGCGAGCAGAAAATAAACCAACCACGCGTGATAACGCTCCTGGCTCATTCTCTAAGAGAATAGAAATAATGTGGCGCATCAGAGTTCCTCGCTTCCTAAAAGCATTTCAGTAATGCCTTTACCAGCCTGAACCATTGGCCAAACATTTTCTGTTGGGTCTGTTTGGAAATCCATGAACACAGTTCGATCTTTCATTTTGAATGCTTCACGAAGTGCTGGTTCAACATCAGACTTTTTCTCAATGAGCATACCCACGTGCCCAAAAGACTCAGCCAACTTCACAAAGTCAGGCAATGAATCCATGTACGAGCTTGAGTAACGCTTGTTATAAGTTAACTCTTGCCACTGACGAACCATGCCCAAATAACGATTGTTCAAAGAAACAATCTTAATGGGTGTGTCGTATTGCTTGCAAGTTGATAACTCTTGAATACACATCTGAACAGAGCCTTCACCAGTGATGGTGACTACTTCATTGTCAGGGAAAGCTTTTTTGATACCCATGGCGTATGGCAAGCCAACACCCATGGTGCCAAGACCACCGGAGTTGATCCAACGACGTGGCTTATCAAATTTATAGAATTGCGCAGCCCACATTTGATGTTGACCAACGTCAGAACAAACAAATGCATCACCTTTGGTGAGCTCCCAAATTTTTTCAACCACATACTGTGGTTTCACAATTTCAGAATCACGATCAAAACTCAAGCAATCTTTTTTGCGCCATTCATTGATTTGTGACCACCAAGCATCCAACTTAGATTTATTCTTGAGTGGCCCAGCGGCCTTGATCATGGCAGACATTTCAACCAATACTTCCTTGAGGTC
>CAXNHG010000070.1:0-4889 GCA_964202085.1 Polynucleobacter sp.
GTGGATCCAAGTCCTTATGCGCCACAGCGGTTTAAATAACGGTAATCCTCCCCTTTTAATGGGAGTCAGAAGTAGAGCTACGCGGGTTTAATTTTTAGCAAGATTTTCTAACTCTTTGGCCCTCTTTGCAGTAGATATCATCATGCAATCATTTGCAGATAGCCTTGCCATGCTGCCACCGTCTGGGTCGTAGTAAAAACTACAGTTAGCATCTCTATATTTAATCCAAAGCCTTTGAGCCTCCAGTAACTGCTTTCCCCTATCTGCAGATAGATTTTGTTGGAGTAATTTGTAGGCATTATTTAGTCTTGCATCCTGAGCCTTATATTCAGAGACAATGCACTCAACCATGTCTTGTGTTGAGACCGACTTATTCATGCATGATGAATACTTTTTACTGAGCCCTTCATCTGCTGAGTATGCTGTTGGCCAATAGGTTAGAACCAGACCAACTAAAGTATATTTAAATATTTTCATGATGAGCCCTCACCCCAGTCGCATTAATTTGCTGCCAGTCAATCTTCCTGAATCACTACCAATTTCCTAGCCACCTCTCAGCCTAACATTTAGGCAATAAAGGCGGCGTAACGAACAGAAGGAACAAAGTTGAATATTCTTCATATTTGTAAAATTATCATTTGTCTCTCGCTCTCTATTTTCGCGCTTTTAGTGGGCTTTAATAATCTGACTGATTACAGCACTAATTATGCTTTTGTACAGCACGTACTATCCATGGATACCGTTTTCCCTGAGAATACGTTGAAATCAAGAGCCATTCTGAACCCCTCTTTATGGAGCCTTGCTTATGCACTCATCATATTTGCAGAATTTGTAACAGGCGGTTTGCTTGCTGTAGGTGTGCTTTGCCTAGTTAAAGGCATCAACAGTCCCGTAGCATTTACCCGCGCAAAAAATTGGATTTATCTCGGTTGCTTGGTTGGTTTTCTGTTGTGGTTTTTCGGGTTTATTGTCGTCGGCGGGGAGTGGTTCTGTATGTGGCAATCCGAGCAGTGGAATGGTGTTGAGTCAGCATTTCGTTTTGTAGTCCTAATTATGTTGACCTTAGTATTTGTCGCTATGCCAGAATTGGGGCACCAAAAGAAAGAGGGTTGAGAATCCCACTATGAATTGCGAATCGAAGCGTTTATGCTGATGGCATTAAAGAAACGCAAAACCAAGCCGATAGCTCCCAAGCTGATACGCCCTGTTGAACAGACAAAGTCTTTGAATGAAAAAATTAAATATCCTTCTTTTGAGCATTCTATTACTGCTTCCCGTTTCAGCAAGCGCCCAATTTCTTGATGCAATTCGTGGTCACATTCAAGACCTGAAAGCACGCTCTAGTGATCATCAAAAAATTGAAGGGGTCATTATTAAACGAGGGCAAATTGACACAAATGCGAAAGGCCAGGACCTATTACATAACTCCTCGGGCGAGTGGTACATCGTTAAGGTTGGCAATCAATTATTTTTACAATCAAACGAGGACTTTAGGTCTAGTCCTGGGCCCGACTATCATGTCTACATCAGCAGCAAAGCTGCCATTAAAGATAATGATGAATTTAGTCCTCAACAAATTGAGGTCAGTCGCCTAAAAAAGCCCAATGGTGCAGCGTTCTACCTTTTAAAGACACAGAATCCAGAAGACATAAACAGTATGCTAATTTGGTGCAAGCAATTTAAGGAGTACATCGGATCTGCCGACTTGGTGAATGTCCCAAAAATACGATAGAGTTTCATCGTCGGCTAAATGTATTTATCTAAAACCTGGGGAAAAAAATGAATTGGCTAGATGGAAGCAATACGCCCTCTATCTTCACCCTAAACGCACTGAACGGATCGGGTTTATAGTCGGCACAAGGGTCGCAAAGTTCAAAGCCATTTCGTTCAACCGCCAGCCAGAATGCCTCTCCGAGGCTGGTGTCAAGGCTCTGTCTAGTATCGCCACGACCCAAATTGAAGGCGGTTGCAGGAGTCTCTCATATAGTCAAAGTTATAAATTACACTTTTTGATCATAGATCGATACGGCTCTTGCTCAAAATATTTTGTTTCAAGTGGTGCCCACGTAACCTCTCTTTCAGATAAAGGTTTTTCATAGGCAACCATGCCGCCTTGCATGTTTTGATTTAAGAATTTTTGGCCATCAACCGTAGAAATAGATTTATCTTCGCAGCGCAATCTAAGTAGCACCGCCGACGACGAGTAAAGTTCACCTTTCCCTTTAAGCGTTATATCCGGAGCCCTTATTTTTTGTGGGGAGGCAAAGTTCTCAAATAAGGATGTATAGATAACGCCCTGAACATTATCTAGTTTGGTATTGAAATATAGAGCACTTCTATCTCCATCTTTACCAACTAATTGATACTGAGCAAATGTCGCGCTAGGGCTGATTGTCATAACCAACAAAACGAAGTAAGTGAGCGGTTTCATTTTTGGCAATTTTAAAAATTTATGTGTTGTAAGTGTAATTTGAATTTAACGGTGGGAATCAAATTTTTAGGCAGCACATATAATGGCGGCTTTCTAGTCTAAGCCATCCCACCATCTGAAAAAAAATCAAACGGTCGCGCCGAGGTTTTTGCTTTTTCCCTCTCTATCACTGTTGTAAGTCGCACAATTTATAACAACTTCTAAATCATTTTTATCCACAATATGAATATGACACACACGATCGCCGCTTGTTGTATCGCTTTTTACTCAGTGGTAACTTTCGCAAACACCTCAACGATGTACGTCAATGGCGATATCCTCACGATGCAAGGAGACACACCTCAATATGTCGAGGCGATTGTCGTTCAAGATGACAAAATTATATTTTCGGGGGATAAGATCCACGCACTAACACTGGCAGGACCTAACCCGACTTTGTATGATCTCAAGGGTCATACGTTAATGCCTGGGTTTATAGATAGTTGGGGGCATTTTGCACTCATTGCACAAAATACACTGGGGATTAATCTCGGTTACTTTGCTAACAATCCTCCCCGCACAAAAGCGCAAGCCATTAATAAATTACTTACTGAGGGTAAGCCATTCAATGGATGGATTCTTAGCTCTGGTTATTCCGAAGCAATGCTGTCTGACGGCGGTCTTTCCTTAGAGGATTTGGATAAAGCTTTCCCAGACCAACCACTACTTATTCAGAATATTTCAACATTAACAGGTCAGGTTAATTCAGCGGGTTTGAAGAAACTTGGCATTACAAAGTCCACCAAAGCTGTGTCTGGCTTCATACCCGTTGACCCTAAAACAGGAGAACTCACGGGTGAGCTAATTGGTATGCCATTCATGGAAGCCGTCGTGAATGCTGTAGGTAAATACTCGCAAGATATTACCTTTGATACATACCGCAAGGCCGAGCACATGTATCTTTCGAACGGCTTTACGACTGCACAAAGTTATGAGGCGACCGTTGATGATATTAATAAGATGCGTACAGCCGTTCGAGAAAAGATCATTGCGCTTGATCTGATTGCCTTACCCACTTATGACGTTGTGGACGAATTACTTAAAACCAATCCTGACTTTCAGTTTGGCGTCTATGACGGCAGTGATAGGGGCTTCAAAGTAGCGGGCATGATGGTTCCAACGGATGGGGCACCACAGTTGCGTCTTGCCTACTTCACTAAGCCCTTCGCGGACACTGGGAACTTTAGCAAGGATTGGCGGGGCTTTCCTTACAACGCACAAAGCCTGGTGGACCACTACGTCAAACTGGCGTATGAAAAAAATATTCAGTATTTTGGCTACAGCAATGGCGATGCGGGAATCGACATGACTCTTGCCGCCCTGACAAAAGCGATAAAAGAGACTGGCATCACTGAAAACAGAAGGACTGTCATTTCTCATTCATTTTTTGCGCGCGATGATCAACTTGTTCAATATCGGGATAAAAACATTATCGCCATCACACTCCCAAACCATATCTGGCTGTATGGCGATGTGTACTTAAAAATACTGGGTGAAGAAAGGGCTAAGAACATGAGCCCGCTGCGCTCTGCCGATAAACTGGGCATCAAAATTGGGATCCATAATGACACCCCATCGTCCGGTCCTAATGTTTTGTTTTCAGTATGGAGCGCAGTCAACCGTAAAACTTTCAGCGGCAAAACGCTGGGCGAGGAACAGCGGATCGATGCCTATAAAGCGCTGCAGGGCTTTACAGTGAACGCTGCCTACCAATACAAAGAAGAATTAAACAAAGGAACTATTGCGAAAGGTATGCTGGCAGATTTAGTGGTGCTTGATCGCAATCCATTAAAAGTGAATCCAGACGACATTAAAAGTATCCGCGTCCTCCAAACAATTAAACATGGTAAGCCGTTGTATACCAGCCAACCCTAGCCTCAGAATGCGGGGAGCTGTTTTAGCATCCTTAGGACTAGGTTGACGCTATGCCCGTGTAAGCGCTTCAATGATTTGAAGATTTTTTGCCGAGGGGCCAAACTCTGCCGCCAAGTCGTCACGCCTTCCAATTTCAAAATCCTCAAATTCGAAACCCGGTGCTACCGCACAACTCACCAAGCAGAAAGAATCATCACTCAGGGGTTTTGCTGCGAACCAGGTGTGTGCAGAAATGGTCGCTTGTAAAATTTTTGATCCCATCCCAAGCTGAATAGTTTGTAGCGTTTTACTTCCATCAAAAAAATAAATGAGTACATCGCAACCAAGGTGAAAATACCAAGTTTCATCAGATTTAATTCGATGCCAAGCTGAAAAATCCTTTCCAGAAAGTAGGTAATGAATGCTCGTGTACGCACTTTTCTTACCCGGATCTGCAAAAGCCTCAACAATTGCGCTTGATCGGTGCATTTCTTTATAGAAGCCGCCCTCGGGATGGGGTTCGAGCTTAAGGGCTGCGATGATGGCTTGTAGGTCTTGCATGGCG
>CAXNHG010000071.1:0-4857 GCA_964202085.1 Polynucleobacter sp.
CTTGGGTGAAAACTGGATGGCCGATTATGTAAAAAATGCTAATCAAGGCGGCATTGAAAGAGTATTGGTTTAATCATGAGCTCAACAGAAAAAGCACCACTGCCAAAGAACATCATTGTTCATCAGCAATCCAAAGTTTTAGAGTTGGCTTACGAAAATAAAACTTATCAATTGCCGTTTGAATTTTTAAGAGTTTGGTCACCGTCCGCTGAAGTCAGGGGCCATGGTGTTGGCCAAGAAACTTTACAGACTGGCAAGCGTGACGTGTTGATCGGTAAAATTGAGCAAATTGGGCATTACGCCATCAAGCCAGTGTTTTCTGATGGGCATGAGTCAGGTATTTTTAGCTGGGACTACCTTTATGAAATGTGCATCAATCAAGAGGAAATGTGGCAGGACTATTTAGATCGAGTAGAGCTAGCGGGTGTTAGTAGAGATGCTCCAATGATCAAAGATGATGGTCACTCTTGTGGGCATTAATTAACTATGGCACAAACACATTTTGGTTATAAAACAGTTGATGAAACTGAAAAGGCAAGCAAGGTTGCTGAGGTATTTCATTCTGTAGCAAATAAATACGACGTCATGAATGATTTGATGTCAGGTGGGATGCATCGATTATGGAAGCATTTCACAATCAGTAAGGCTGCTGTGAGACCAGGTCAAAGAGTTTTGGATATTGCTGGTGGTACAGGCGACTTATCTTTGAGTTTTGCAAAATCTGTTGGTCTTGAGCGTGAAACCGGTGGTCAAGTTTGGTTAACTGATATCAATGCGTCGATGCTTGGCTTTGGGCGAAATCGTTTAATTGACAAGGGTTACTATTTGCCATGCATTCAAGTGGATGCTGAGCAAATACCATTTCCAAATAATTATTTTGATTTGACCACTGTTGCATTTGGCCTGCGAAATATGACGCACAAAGAAGTTGCTCTGAAGGAAATGTTAAGAGTGATCAAGCCGGGTGGCAAAGCCATGGTTTTAGAGTTTTCCAAGCCAGTTGATGCACTAAAGTCAATTTATGATGCTTATTCATTTAAGATACTTCCATGGCTTGGTGAGAAGGTTGCTGGAGATTCGGAGAGTTACCGATATCTTGCGGAGTCAATCAGAATGCACCCAGACCAAGAAACTTTAAAAACCATGATGGAAAGTGTGGGATTTGACAGGGTTGAATACCACTCGCTTACTGGTGGTATTGTTGCGTTGCATATTGGTTATAAATACTGATACTTATCGATTTTTTGAGAGGTTAAAGATGTTTAAGAAAAGTTTTGTTTATTTGGTTCTTTCTTCATTTGTGTTGATGGGCGCATCATTTGATGCAAACGCTAAGCGTATGGGGGGATCCAAGAGTGTTGGCAAACAATCACAAAGCGTCACTCAAAAACAACAAGCTGCTCCAGCACAGCCTGCTCAGGCACCAACTGCTGCGCCTGCTTCTGCACAACCGAAAAAAGGTTTTGGTATGGGTGGCATCCTAGGGGGCTTGGCTGTCGGCTTGGGTCTTGGTTGGCTGTTGTCACATTTTGGTATGGGTGAGGCGGCGGCATCGTTTTTAATGGGCTTTTTGATGGTAGCGGCTGTTGCGATGATTGGCCTTTGGTTATTTAGACGTTTTGCTAATAATGGTCAAGCAACTTATAAAGCTAGCCCCGCTGGCGGAGCGCCATTGGAAAACCAACAGCGCTTTGATCGTCAAGAGCCAGTAAATTTTGGCTCATCATCATCAGCATCGCCAGTTGTTGAAGCAGCCGTCGCAGAAGTTGCAATTAAAGATTTTGATCAAGAATCTTTCTTATTAAATGCAAAAAAACATTTTGTGCATTTACAAGAAGCTTGGGATCGTGGCGACTTAGAAAAGTTGAGAGAATTTGCTACTCCAGAAATGTTTGCAGAGCTCAATCAGGACCTTCAGGCTCGTGCCACTGAGCAGAATCGAACCGAGGTTGTAACGATTGAGGCTGATTTGCTAGGCGTTGAATCATTGCAGGATGTTTATTTGGCCAGCGTTCGTTTCTCTGGAATGATTCGTGAACAAGCGGATGGTCCTGCTGAGTCTTTCGTTGAGGTTTGGAATTTGACCAAGCCTGTTAATGGTCAAGGTGGTTGGGTGCTAGCCGGTATTCAACAGTTAGTCTGATCTGAAAACAATCGTACATGCTTTAAATTATTTACTGGCCCAAGAATCTTGGGCCAGTGATCTTTTACAAAAGCAAAAAGATAAAACAATCAAATTAGTTTTACCCCTTATTGAAATGTCCTTGGTCGTCACTGATCAGGGACTTTTTGCTTTAGCGAATCAATCGCCCAACGAGCCAAATGTCACACTAACAATCGGCCCGGATGTTTTTAATGCTTATATTGCGGGCGGTAAAGATGCTGCTGTAAAGCACGTCAAAGTATCGGGAGATGTGGATCTGGCCCAGACTGTATCTACTTTGGCAGGTCAATTGCGATGGGAGGCTGAGGAAGATTTATCCAAGTTGGTTGGCGATCCCATGGCCCATAGAATCATGCAGGCGGCTCAACAAAGTAAGCAATTTGGGCAAAATGTACTTCAGGATGTTGGCACTAGCGTTTTAGAATATCTTATTCATGAAAAACCAACGCTTGTTAAAAGAGAAGAATTAGTGCGCCATAAAGATGAAATAATACGTTTGCGCGACGATGTTGAGCGCATTGAAAAGCGTATTGAACGCTTGCTAGAGGGAACCTTGTGAAACAATTTTTTAGGTTGTTCAAGATCCTTTACACAATTTGGCGTTTTGGGCTCTTAAGAATTGTCAGAGACAGTCTACGGCCCGGCTTAGTTAAAGTTATTTTGACGGGTATTTCTTGGACGACCCCAACAGGTTATACCCGCGGAGAAAGTTTGCGCTTAGCTTTAGAAGATTTGGGCCCTATATTTGTAAAGTTTGGCCAAGTCTTATCCACTCGTAGAGACCTCTTGCCTTTGGATGTGGCTGATGAGTTGGCCAAGCTACAAGATCAAGTACCACCATTCTCCCAAACTAAATCAATTGAGTTGATTGAGTTATCTTTAGGTAAAAAATTATCAGAGGTATTTGTATCCTTTGACGAAAAGCCGGTGGCCAGCGCTTCTGTTGCCCAAGTCCACTTTGCTGCTCTTAAGGGAACGGAAAAGTATCCTGAGTGGCAAGGCAAGGAAGTGGCCATCAAAGTTTTGCGCCCTGGAATTTTACCAATCATTGAGAGTGATTTAGCACTTCTGAGAGTATTGGCAACTTTGGTTGAAAAATTATGGCGTGACGGTAAGCGCTTAAAGCCAAGAGAGAATGTTGATGAATTTGATACTTATTTGCACAATGAATTAGATTTAACGCACGAAGCATCAAATGCCAGTCAACTCCGCAGAAATTTTGAGGGTTCTAAAAAGTTGATCATCCCTGAAATGTATTGGGACCTGTGCGGCATCAATGTGATCGTGATGGAAAGAATGCATGGCATTCCAATTTCACGCTTAGATGATTTACGTGCGGCCGGGATTGATTTTAAAAAATTAGCATCTGATGGCGTTGAGATATTTTTTACCCAAGTGTTTCATGATGGGTTTTTCCATGCGGACATGCACCCAGGTAATATTTTTGTGAGTGTTGCTCCTGAAACTTTTGGACGTTATATCGCTTTAGATTTTGGCATTGTTGGGGCCCTCTCAGAAACAGATAAAAATTACTTGGCGCACAATTTTTTAGCATTTTTTAATCGTGACTACAGACGTGTTGCTGAATTGCATATCGAATCTGGTTGGGTTCCGGCAGATACCCGAGTAGAAGAACTGGAAGGTGCTGTGCGATCCGTTTGCGAGCCTTATTTTGATCGTCCTTTAAAAGAAATTTCATTAGGCATTGTGCTGATGAGGCTTTTCCAAACCTCTCGACGTTTTAATGTTGAAATTCAACCGCAATTGACCTTGTTGCAAAAAACACTACTGAATGTTGAAGGTTTAGGTCGTCAATTAGATCCTGATATGGATTTATGGAAAACGGCAAAACCAGTTTTAGAGCGATGGATTGATCAACAAATTGGTATCAGGGGCTTCATTGATCGCCTGAAATCAGAGGCTCCTCAGTGGGCTAAGTTAGTGCCCACTATCCCAAGATTGCTTGTTCGATTGTTAGAGGCTAATCAAAAACAAGGAAATACGTCTGATCACGAGCTGTTGTTGAAGTTGGTCTTGGAACAGCAAAAAACAAAAAAATTAATTTGGGGAAGCATTCTTTTCATGGGCGGTCTTTTAGGTGGGACCTTATTTACACTCAGTTGGCTGAGCTAAGCCCTATAATTTAAGGCTCCATGAAAAAATATTTTATTGCCGGCATCTTAGTTTGGACTCCATTAGCAGTCACCATTTGGGTGATGACTTGGGGCCTGTCTGTTTTAGATGGTGTATTCGGTTCGGTGATTTTTGCATTAATGGCTGTTTTGCCTGTCGATTTAACGCCAGCCCTGCAATCATTCAGAAACTTACCAGGCGTAGGTATTTTGATTGTGATTGCAGTGATTATGGCGACCGGCATTGTTGCTGCTAATTTTGCTGGTCAATGGTGGATTCGTTTCTGGGATCAAATCATTATTCGCATCCCAATCGTTAAATCAATCTACTCAAGTGTTAAACAAGTTTCTGGCACACTTTTCTCAAGCAAGGGTAATGCTTTTAGAAAAGCAGTTTTAATCCCTTATCCAAGAAATGGTTCTTGGACAATTGCATTTGTCACAGGCAATCCAGCCGAGGAAGTTGTCGGTAAATTAAGCGGTGAACATGTCAACGTATTTTTACCAACAACCCCTAACCCAACTTCTGGTTTTTTTATGATCGTTCCTCGTGCGGATATC
>CAXNHG010000072.1:0-4812 GCA_964202085.1 Polynucleobacter sp.
CTCTTTTATGCATACCTTGTCTTTACATCCTATTAGGAAATAAGCTATGAGACACACCCCCTCAAATCTTAGCGATCAAGTTGCAAAAAGATTCACTCTCTTACTAAGATGGACTGCAGATACATTTTTCAGCGGTCGATATGGTCATAGAGCTGTGGTTCTTGAGACAGTGGCAGCAGTTCCAGGAATGGTGGCCGGCATGTGGACACACCTAAAAAGTCTACGGCAAATGAAAACAGGTTACGGCCCAAAGATTCGCACATTGTTGGCTGAAGCAGAAAATGAACGCATGCATCTCATGACATTTTTAGAGGTCGCCAAACCAAACTGGATTGAGCGAATGATTGTCTTGGTTGCTCAAGCAGTGTTTTGGCATTTGTTTTTCTTTATTTATGTCTTTTTTCCAAGAACAGCACACCGCATCGTGGGTTATTTCGAGGAAGAAGCTGTGATCAGTTACACGGATTATCTTGTGCAAATTGATGCCAATCCTGAGCTCAATATTCCAGCTCCTGCCATTGCAATCGAGTACTGGAATTTACCTGCTAATGCCATGCTGCGCGATGTTGTGATCGCTGTTAGGGCAGATGAACAAGGTCACAGTGATGTCAATCATGCTTTTGCTGATGATTATGACAAAGGTATTGCCAGCTAACTTCTTTGAATCAGATCTGTGATGTATTAATTTGATTGAAGTAAGGCCAACATCTGAGCCTCATCAATCACAGCAACACCCAATTCTTGGGCTTTTTCTAGCTTGCTTCCGGCATCAGCGCCAGCAACCACGTAATGAGTTTTAGCAGAAACTGAGCCCGCTACCTTAGCGCCTGCTTTTCCTAAGAGTGCTTTAGCCTCATCACGCGACATGGTTGGCAATGTGCCGGTCAATACAAATGTTTTACCAACCAATTCTGGGTTGATCGTTGAAGTTTCTACTTCAAGCTCAATGCCTGATGCCAGTAGTTGCTCAACGACTTCTCTGTTGTGAGCTTCACTGAAGAAGCTGAGCAAGGACTTGGCTACCACAGGACCTACATCGTTGACTTGGAGCAATTCTTCTTCATTGACCGCCATCAGTTTGTGAATCTGGCCAAAATGTTTGGCCAAATCTTTGGCCGTACTCTCGCCAACGTGACGTATGCCTAGGGCAAAAATAAATCTGGCCAAAGTGTTTTTTCTGGATTTTTCGATTGATTGAAGCAGGTTCTCAGCGGACTTTTCACCCATGCGATCTAAATTCGCCAAAGCCATTAGCCCCAAGCGATATAAATCAGCCGGAGTTCTAACAATCGATAGGTCGACTAATTGATCAACAATCTTTTCGCCCAAACCATCGATGTCCATGGCTCTGCGGTGAGCGAAATGTAAGAGTGCTTGCTTGCGCTGAGCTGGGCAAAATAAACCCCCACTGCATCTTGCAACAGCTTCTTCTTCGGGCTTTTCAATGTGTGAACCACAGATGGGGCAAGATGTGGGCATCACAAAAGCAATGGCTGACGCTGGGCGTTTTTCTTTAATGGCTGATACCACCTCAGGAATCACATCCCCTGCACGACGCACCACCACGGTATCGCCAATGTGCACATCTTTGCGACGAACCTCATCTTCATTGTGCAAAGTAGCGTTGGTGACAGTCACACCACCAACCACCACCGGTGAGAGTCTGGCCACAGGGGTGATTGCGCCAGTTCTACCCACTTGGACATCAATGCCCAGTACAGTTGTCAGGGCCTCTTGGGCTGGATATTTATGGGCTACCGCAAACCTCGGTGCTCTTGAGACAAATCCCAAATCCTCTTGCATCTCTCTTGAGTTAACTCTGTAAACTACCCCATCAATTTCATAGGGCAACTGGTCTCGCAAGGCATTGATGGACTGGTAAAAGCTCATCAAACCATCAATCGATTGAACCACAGCGCGATGTTCACAGACAGGCAAACCCCATGATGCATAAAGATCTAATAACCCAGCGTGTGTTTTGGGGATAAAGCTCGAAGGTTCGCATTGACCGATGCCATACGCATAAAAAGACAAGGTGCGTTGTGCGGTGATTCTGGAGTCTAATTGACGTAGACTGCCGGCTGCAGCATTTCTGGGGTTGGCAAAAGTTTTTTCAGATTTAGTGAGCGCAGTTTGATTCAAACTTTCAAAATCTTTATGGCTCATGAAGACTTCACCGCGCACATCCAAAATCTTGGGATGTGATGCACCTTTTAATCTCAAAGGAATAGCTTTGATTGTTCTGATGTTGGCTGTCACATCCTCACCACTGTAGCCATCACCACGCGTGGCAGCTTGAGTGAGAAGACCATTTTCATAACGCAAAGAGATGGCAAGGCCATCAAATTTTAGTTCAGCAGCATATTCAACAGAGCTTAAATTTAAACCGTCACGACAACGCTTATCAAATGCCTCAGCTTCTTTGTCTTCCAATGCATTATTTAGGGAAAGCATGGGAACCACATGTTTGACTTCAGAAAAAAGATCGCTGGCTTGTCCGCTCACTCGCTGTGATGGTGAATCAGGAGTGACCCAATCAGGATATTCGCTTTCAATGGCCAACAGCTCTCGGTAGAGCATATCGTATTCAGCATCGGGAAGTTTTGGGTCATCAAGAACATAGTAGGCATGATCCAAGCTTGCCAACTCGTCTTTCAGCCAGGTATATCGGGCCGAATCAGCCATAAGAACCTAAGAATAGAGTCTGCTTGCGGCAGCAGAACCTGCAGGAATACCTTGAACCGTCATCGCCTGATAAATTTCTTCAAGCTGACCCTTGATGGCAGTGATGGCTTCCTCAACCAATGGTCTTCCAGCATCATCCACCAAATGTCCGTTGAGTGCTTCAGCCAATAGTTCTGCATCATCGAGCATCAATTGAAACGGGGCAATCTCATAAGATACATGAGGGAGACTCAATAGCAGTGTCACATGTTGAACATTTGATTGGCTCAAATCATCACGCAAGAAATTGGCTTGATCAGCAATCAATTTGTAGATAGTTGTATCTGCAGCAACGCGCTGATACTCACGGCCATCACGCGACAACAAGAACCCCGCCTTGTTTGCAACATTCTGAATAGTCATCAAGCTCCACAAACCATCTTTTGGAACCACGGTAATACCCAGTTGAATATCACACCTTGCCGCAAAGTCATCCAAACTTTTAGCGGACTCAATGATGTCGTTGTGAGACGCTAAATCTAACTCAGCATCCAATTCATTAGATAGCATCTGTACTTTTGAAACAAAGTCTGATAAATCAACCATGCCAACTGGGCCAGATCGATTGGCTAATTGAACGGCCAGTTGAAGTTCAGTAAAGCTTTTCTCAGGTGTGATTGATTGCCACACAGCTTCTGTACTCAGACCTTCATGCAACCAAGTGAATTGAGTATTTTTAGGCCAATCAAATAAATGACTCAAAATTTCTTGGCCAGTGATGGGCTCAGGTAAGCGCAAGGTTGCAACACAATCGATCAATGGATCAATTTTCCCCAAAACAGGCTCAGCATGAGTTGCTGCATTTGCGCCCCCACCAAGACTCGGCTCCGATTTGTTAAGAGTTCCATTGACTACTGAAAAACTAGATTCAGATGAATCAATGAAATCATTCTTTGATTCATTATTATCCAGCTTGCGAATACGCACTGCGTTATAAATCATGACAAGGACCAATAAACTAAAACCGATCAGTCCGAGGGATAACTGAAGATCCGACAACCCTAAGGATGTGGCAAGTTCAGTGAACCAAACCATTAAGCAGCCTCAACCATAGTTGCCGCAGCCTCCAAGTCAACAGCAACAATTCTAGAAACACCCTGCTCTTGCATCGTGACGCCGATTAATTGGCTGGCAATTTCAATGGTGATTTTGTTGTGTGAAATAAAGACAAATTGTGTGTTTTTAGACATTCTTAAAACCATGTCTGCATAGCGACCTGTGTTGGCATCATCTAATGGGGCATCAACCTCGTCCAACAAACAGAATGGTGCTGGATTTAATTGGAATAACGAGAAGACTAAGGCAATCGCTGTCAAAGCTTTTTCACCGCCAGACAACAAATGAATGGTCGAGTTCTTCTTACCCGGCGGCTGAGCCATCACCTGAACACCAGAATCTAAAATCTCTTCGCCAGTCATCACTAATTTGGCATGACCGCCTCCAAATAAGTCTGGGAAAAGTTTTGCAAAATGCTCATTCACCTGATCAAAGGTACCCTGCAACAAGTCTCGAGTTTCAGAGTCAATTTTTGAGATGGCATCTGTCAATGTGTTGATTGCTTCATTCAAGTCAGTCGACTGGGCATCCAAGAATGTCTTACGCTCTTGAGTACTGGTCAATTCTTCAAGTGCAGCCATATTCACAGGACCCAAACCTTGAATCTCTTGATTAAGTTTATTTACCTCAGCTTGCAAGGTGCTGACCTTCATATCAGGCCTTAAATAGGCCTGTAATTCTTCAACATTGGCTTCAGCATCCATCAACATGGTTGCAAATTGCTCAACATTCAAACGAGCAGCTTGCTCTTTGAGTTGGAACTCCATGGCTTTATCGCGCAAAGGCTGCAAGCTACGCTCAATTGTCAAACGCGCCTCATCACCTTCACGCAAACTATGGGAAATGGCATCCATTTCTGTTCTGGCATTCGCCAAAGCAGCTTCTCGAGCACTTCTTTGAATCAATAAGTTTTGCAAAGCATCTTGAGCAGCTTCATCGGACAAGCCCTGCAACTCTTCTTGAGAATTGCCCAAGCTCACTTGAATATCACCCACTTGTTGCTGTGCAGATTGTTGATCACGCGTTAAATCA
>CAXNHG010000073.1:0-4803 GCA_964202085.1 Polynucleobacter sp.
AGCGCGTTGATTGAATCATGGCTTTTGATGCGCCTTTGTAGCCCATGCGAGCATTGAATTTAAAACAGGGCTCTCTCAGTTTGACAACTTCTAATTCAACGTCGCCAATCAGCCAGTTATCACCTACCCAAACAGTATCTTCAGAGAAGCCTTCAACACTAAGATTTTCTCCAACAAAACCAAAATTAATTGGATTTATTCTTTTAGCTTCTCTACCGAGTAATTCATTCCAGAAGGGGTAGTGCTCAGTCGGATATGCGTAGATTGCTTTTTCAAGTCCGCCATGCACACTGAAGTCAGCTTGCTCATCACCATCCAAGCCAACGCTTCTGACTTTGATGCTGATGGGATTATCTAAAGTACTGACCATGTCTTTTTTAATGCCTGAATTGACCACCCGATAATCAGGGTGGTCAATACCGAATAAGGGTGCAATCTTGCCTGTGGAAATTGAAATGATGCGCATGCCATAATTAAATCACTGAATTGATAATTAGGTAATTTATGCCTCGTTTTGCCGCTAACCTCTCTTTGCTCTACGCGTACCTACCTTTTTTGGAGCGGATCAAGGCTGCAAAAGAAGATGGGTTTGAGGCCATTGAATGCCAATTCCCATATCAAGAGAATTCAGGCGCGACCTTAAATGAAATTGTGAAACTGATGACTCAGCTTGATTTGCCCATGGTGCTGCATAACTTGCGTGGTGGTGATTTGGCCAAGGGTGATCGAGGTTTGGCTTGCGATCCAGCCAGAGTAGAGGAATTTAGAAAGGGCATTTCTGATGCCATCTTGTACGCCCAACATTTGGGTGTAATGCACCTGAATTGTTTGGCTGGCATCTTGCCTGAAGGCATTAGCCGCAAACAAGCTCAAAAAGCATTTATTGAAAACTTAACGTATGCAGCAGAAGAGTTAAAAAAATCTAACATCAAACTCTTGATTGAACCTATTAATACATTTGATGTGCCAGGCTTTTTCTTGTCCACCAGTCAGCATGCTCTTGAAACCCTTATGGCAGTTCAATCAAGCAATCTATACCTTCAATACGATGCCTATCACGCCCACCGTATGGGCGAAGATATTTTGAGTATCGAAGAGCTGATGCCTTTCATTGAACATATTCAAATTGCAGATCATCCTGGTCGCCATGAACCCGGTACTGGAGAAATCAATTATCCTGATTTTTTCATGTTGCTTGATGACTTGGGTTACGAAGGTTGGGTTGGTTGTGAATACATAGAACTACACCAAGCTAATTTCCTAAAGACCTGATTGGTCTGCGCCAGCCCTAGATAAAGTTATACACAAGACTTTGCCCGCAAGAGCGCTATTCAGAGGATAATGATTGACCTAGCCATTATTGAGTCATTACTTAGCCATTCTTATCAAATTTTGACATGCTATTAGACCCACCACAAACATCGCTGGCCTCTGTGCCGAAAACTATTCAAGATAATGGCTATGTCGCTTTATCCCCTGAGCAATTTTTTGCGCTCTCTCAACATAAGTTGAATGAGTGGCAGGTTTTATCTGGTACTTGGAAAAATTTACCAGCTGATGCTTATTTGAAAGATGGTGGTCGTTACCGCCAAAGAAGGCATTCAAGTTTTGTGATTAAAAGTAATTTAGTAACATTGGCTCCTCACCGTGCGCATTGGCAGCCAGTTTCTTATAACGCTTTGCATGGCGGTATTGATCGTTGGTTTGAACCGTGCGAAGAAACTTTTGCAAACTCAGCAGCACTCAAAGATTTTTTATTGAACTTGGCTCTTCAGTTTGATCAAACGCAAAATAATCTTGATGAATCCAAACCTTGGTTTGTAGAAGTACATCAATTTAGAATCGATACCACTGATGGTATTGGACGGCCAACACCTGAAGGTGCGCATCGTGATGGTGTTGAATACGTGGCTGTTTTGATGCTTGAGCGCCACGATATCAAAGGCGGAGAAACCAGGGTATTTGAATCTGATGGGCCACAAGGTCAGCGCTTCACTTTGCAAAAGCCCTTTAGTTTGTTATTGCTCGACGATGCTCGTGTGGTTCATGAAACCACGCCCATACAACCCATGGATCCTAAAGCTTCTGAACAAGGTTGGCGCGATACTCTGGTGGTCACCTACAGACGTGATGGCTTTCAGGACAGCCCCAGCACTTAATGCTGAGAAGTTCTCCTCAGGGGTGGGGGTGGTTGATGAGCTGATGTGACACGTACTGACCAGATGCATTGACTTTCACTAGCACCATGCTGCCGGAGCTCACAGATTGACCTGCGAAGGCCTGTATGTTCACTTGATGAGTGACCATGATCACAGGTTCGCGCGGAGAAGTTTTAAGTAACTGCGCAATCTTAATTTGAGTTAAGCGAGTTTGCCCCTGGCGATTGCTGCGATTTTCAAAAAATGATCCAAGACTTGGTTCAACAGTCACAACACCTTTATTTAAAAGAGCAGCTGTGTCTTTGCAGCGACACCAAGGACTACTGAATACTTGCGCACTCTCAATGCCTTGGGTTTTCAGCCATTGCCCAATCATCTGGGCTTGAGTCTTGCCCGCTTCTCCTAAATTTCTTTGAGTGCTGCAATCACTCAAGTTATAACCGTCTGGATCACTGTAGCCTGGCGCATCAGCATGGCGCATCATCAACACATAGGCTCCCGTCCCTAAATCTTCTTTTAAACCGGCATGAGTGAGTTGACTCGCTGTTATGAAAAAGCAAGCGATCAACAAGCGCCTGATCAGATTTGACGATCTGAGTGAATTTAAGCAACTTGTTGAAATACTTTTCATGGAGATCATCTTCTTTTAATTTCTTTAGCTTCTTTTTCTAAGCGCTTCTTATTTGCGGCAGCAATGCTCAAATCAGGTCTTAAAACGGATGTAAGCACAATCTTGCTCGGGTTCATGGTCAAAGGCAAATACTCTTGTTTGGCCCAAGCATTTGCATAGCTCGAGTAATGACGATTATTGACCCAGCCTGATTGACCTGTTTGGTAAATAAATTGAGACTGATTTAAATTGGATAAATCATAAATCGCACGCATGCTCGCCGCTTTATTCACGGTGAATGGGTTGATGCTGTTGCCTAAATCCATGAACCCCAAATTCACAGTAAAAGCATCCCCAGGAGTGGGGCGAGTGATTTCAAATTTATTTTTCAATAAAGATACTTTGCTAAATGGACGGTGCTCAGAAACAGCAACGTGTACTTCACCCCATTTCCATGACTGAGGCGATCTACCCATGCGCTTACTCAGATCTTCTAAGGCCAAAGTAAAGGCCTCATCCATGAGGTTTTCACAAGTTTCAACTTCTAAGGTACTTGGTTTGTCACACCAGAACGCTGCTTGAGCATCGCCTGCTTGATGCATCTTCATGATGTGATGAAGGCCTGCACGGAAATCTCGTTTGCCGTATTCAATGGTAAAACTTTTACCTAGTTTGTCGGCGAAAATCAAACGCGTTAATTGATGAGCCCATGCGTTATAGATGGTGGCACCCGCACTATCAAGACTCATCTTGCCCTCGAAATTACCAATGATGGTTTTTGCTTCATTGGCATATTTATGAGTTGAATTGACTGCTTGTAAAAATGGAATTAAATCCACCGCTGATAATGAAAGAACATCAGCTTGGATTACTTTCATGCTGGCCATGTCATGTTGATCAGTGGCATTGAGTAAGTCTTCAATTCGTTGCTGACGATAAGGCATGTGCCAATCTGTTGTCAGGGGATGCGGGTCATTGGCAGCGTGCACACGTTGATTAGCGGTTGCGATGAATGAGCTTGAAGGATTGGTTTCTTTTGGTAATTCATCTTTACCAAAGTTAGGGCCCCAATCATATTGCGCATCCCAACCAAGCCCTGGTGCTGTTCCAAACAAGCCTTTGCCTTTGGTTCTTTTGGGAGCCACTCCAGCGGCGCGATAGGCAATCTGACCATCTTTATCAGCCATCACCACGTTTTGCATAGGAGCATGATAATTTGTGAGCGCACTCTTGAACTCTTCCAAGTTTTGCGCCTCATTCATTTGAAAGCCAGCTTTTAAAGTTTGATTGGCCACCTCTAAAGCAGTCCAACGCAGAGAAATGGCAAATCGATCTGTGTTGATCAAATCTTGGGCGCGTTGATAAGCATCAGAAATAACGGGACCGTGCCTGGTTTCTCGGGTCAAAAATTTGAAAGGCCCTTGGCCCTTGATTGCAATTGCTTCTTCTCGAAGAATAAAATTTTCAAAACCCTGAGGTGTTTTATATCGACCGGGATTGTTTGGATCTATGGCCTCTATATATAAATCTTGTACATCAGGATCGGTGTTGGTGAAACTCCACGCCACGTGAGTGTTATGACCTAAAACCATACCAGGTATGCCTGGTAAAGTGGCCCCAATCACATTTAACTTTGGGGCTTGAATATGCGCAAAGTACCAAATGGCGGGTGTGGTTAAGCCTAAATGAGGGTCATTGGCCAACAACGATTTACCGCTAACTGTTTTGCCACCACCAACCACCCAATTGTTTGATCCAATACCTTCTGAGCCGCCAGGAAGAAACTTTAAAAATTCTTTTTGTAATTTGGCTTGCTCAAACTCAATAGCAGCAGAAGATTTATTTAATGAGTCTGGTTTTTCTTTAAATAAACTTAAATCACGATACATCTTGGCAAAATCAACAGAGCTTACGGGGGGTTCTCCTGGGTAGGGCGGTAACACTTGCCAAATATGTTTGGTGCTCAAGGTGGCCGACATCTCTAAGCGCAAAAACTCTTTATGCCAATTGCCGCCCATGTCCAATGCCATCATC
>CAXNHG010000074.1:0-4793 GCA_964202085.1 Polynucleobacter sp.
GCCTCTTGTGTTAAAAATGTTGAGGATATTTGAATGACGCCCAAAACAATTGCTAATTTGGCGAACCAGACCAAATATTTAATTTTTTTTCTAAGCTATACCTGGTTGCAGATCTCCATGTCCCAACCAAAGACCAGCAAATAATTACAAAGGTGAAGGCATAGAATCCGAAGAGTAACCATGCTGTTGAAGTTAGGGATGTTGAGGCAGCTTCCAACTCGACCGTTAATACTCCGGAAACAATTCTAATTAGGCCAACAAATAAAACAGATATTCCCCAATAAGCCAATGGCAAAGAAAATTCCCCGCGCCAATGTTGCAAGATAAATTTTTTCATTTATTTGACCTTAACCTTTTTATATAGTTAGACACTCTAATGTCTATATTTATATTTGTACGATCATTTTAAATTTTATAAACTTTAGCACTCTTATGTGGCTGTATGACCAACCTGAATAAAATTCATCCACAATTGCTAAATGCCCGCAGAGTGGAAAGTTGCATTAGCGATAAAAGAAACTTGTGAGTGTCACAAGAATTAAGCGCAATTTGTATTTCCATATGACAACTACATAGCATCTATATAGGCTGGAAAAGAAAAAAGCTTCTAAAACAAAAAGTCTTAGAAGCCTTATAAATCTTGGTTGCGGGGATAGGATTTGAACCTATGACCTTCGGGTTATGAGCCCGACGAGCTGCCAGATTGCTCCACCCCGCGTCTGAGAATGAAACTATATCAGGTTAAACCCTAAATAGCAAGGTCAACCAGCCTTTCTATCCTGTAATAGCATGTCTTTTAAAGAAAAAATCAACTCAAGTTGCTTGATTCTGATGATTGTTATGTGAAAATCCGCACATGCAAAAACATCTGACTTATGCCCAATTAGTTGCTCTCGGCATTTATTGTGTTGATACCGGATTTGTAAGAGAGCAGTTCGATGCCAGTTATATGGTGCTTGATGGTGATGAAGTTGCCTTTATTGATGTTGGCACTAATTACTCTATCCCTAGGTTCTTATGCACGCTTGATGAGCTTGGTTTAAACACTCAACAGGTCAAATACATTGTTCTTACACACGTTCATCTTGATCATGCGGGTGGTGCTGGAGAGATGATGCGAGTTTGTGATCAAGCTCAATTGCTGGTTCACCCTCGAGGCGCACGACACATGATTGACCCAAGTGCTCTTCGAGCTGGCGCGGTGGGTGTTTATGGTGAAGACATCGTTGAACAGTCTTATGGTCAATTATTGCCAGTTGATGCTGCCAGAGTCATTGAGGTTGGCGAGGGTCATCAAATCCATTTGGGCAAGAGAACCCTTCATTGTTTAGACACACCCGGTCATGCCAAGCATCACATCGCCATTTGGGATCCATTGAGTCGTGGCGTTTTCACGGGAGACACCTTTGGTCTTTCATATCGTGAGCTTGATACTGAAGCGGGTGCATTCATCATGCCGACCACCACGCCGATTCAATTTGATCCTGAAGCTCTCAAAGACTCTGTTTTGCGGATTTCAGCGCTCAAGCCTGATTGCTTATTTCCGACTCATTTCAGCCGAATCAATGGTGTTGAGCGTTTAAAACATCTTTTTTTAGAGCAATTGGATGAAATTGTTGTTTTAGCGAAACAGTTAAAAACTGATTCAAATCGCCATGCTTTATTGAAGGATAGCATGGCTAAAATTCATATAAATCATTTAAAAACAATGAATTGCAAAATTTCTGCTGATGAAATTACAGCTTTTCTTCAGATTGATTTGGAGTTAAATGCTCTGGGAATTTGCCATTGGCTGGATAAATCATAGCGTGGACTTAATTAATGTTGCGTTGCAATATGGTCGGCATATAATAAAAATATCATTTACAAGGGAGTGACTGGTGTCCATCAGTAATCCGGAAAATTCACAAACATCTTTACTGAAGCCAGTTGAGCTTCACGGTCAAGATGGTCATCAAAAAGCTAGCACTGCTACCTTAGCGATTGCAGCCATTGGTGTTGTTTTTGGCGACATTGGCACAAGCCCCTTATATGCATTAAAAGAATCCTTCAGCCCAAGTCACGGCATTCCATTCAGCGAAATGGCTGTATTTGGAATCATTTCAATGATGTTTTGGACAATCTTATTGGTTGTGACATTCAAGTATGTTCACTTTGTAATGCGAGCAGACAACAAAGGCGAGGGTGGGGTGCTCTCTTTGATGGCATTGGCACTTCGATCCCTTCAATCAGGTAGCAAGTCTTATTTGACCGTGATGATGTTAGGCATGTTTGGTGCCTGCATGCTTTATGGCGAATCAGTCATCACCCCAGCGATCTCTGTGCTATCAGCAGTAGAAGGCTTAGAAATTGCCACTCCAGAAATGAAGCGCTATGTGATTCCAATCACAATCACTATTTTGTTTGCGCTTTTTGTGATTCAAAAATATGGTACGGCTGCTGTGGGCAAACTATTTGGCCCCATCACAATCTCGTGGTTTGTTTCACTGGCCGCATTGGGTCTCTATAACGTCATCAAGGCGCCAGAAATCTTTAACGCGATCAATCCAATCTACGCAATCAATTTCATTTCTGAGCACACCTTGATGGCCTACATCGTGATGGGCTCTGTGGTTCTTGGGGTGACTGGCGTTGAGGCACTCTATTTAGACATGGGCCACTTTGGTAGACGTCCGATTCGATACGCTTGGCTCTTTTTGGTCTTACCAAGCCTGCTCTTGAATTATTTTGGTCAAGGCGCTTTATTGCTTTCAAACCCTGAGGCCATTAAAAATCCTTTTTACTTGATGGTGCCTGAGTGGGCTCTGTGGCCCATGGTGGGCTTAGCCACAGCTGCTACGGTGATTGCTTCTCAAGCAGTTATTTCAGGCGCATTTTCATTGGCGAACCAAGCGATTCTGTTGGGATTTTTACCGCGCATGGGCATTCATCATACCTCTGACAATGAAAGAGGGCAAATTTATATTCCTGTGGTGAATTGGTCGCTCTTGATCATGGTGCTTTTCACGGTGATCGAATTCAGAGAGTCCGGTAACTTGGCGGCGGCTTACGGAATATCAGTCACGACGACCATGTTGATTACCAGTATTCTTTTGGCGATTGTGATGCGTCGTGAGTGGCGTTTGAATCCAATTGTGATTACTTGTTTGATCACTGCTTTCTTGGTTATTGACTTAGCATTTTGGACCGCAACCTTAATTAAGTTAAAAGATGGTGGCTGGTACCCATTGTTGATTGGCGTCATTTGTTTTACTTGCTTAATGACTTGGTACAAAGGCCGAAAATTACTGCGCGATCGCATCATCAATGAATCCATTCCCTTGGAACCTTTTGTTGCTGGGCTCTTGGCGCACCCTCCGCACAGAGTTGAAGGCACAGGCATCTTTTTAACTGCCCACATCGATTACGTTCCGGTGGCAATGCTTCACAACCTCAAACACAATCGTGTTTTACATGAACGCGTTTTCTTCTTGAAGTTGAGCATCTGGGATATACCTTATGTGAATGATGACGAGCGTTTAACGCTCAAGGATATGGGTGGGCAAGTGTATTTGGTTCGCTCGGTTCATGGTTACAAAGAAACTCCTGACATCAATAAAGTGTTGGCGCAAATTGAAGTCCAATACCAATTGAAGTTTGATCTGATGGAAACCTCCTTCTTCTTGGCGCGCGATACCGTAGTGTCTTCAAAATTTCCGGGCATGGCTTTGTGGCGTCAAAGATTATTTGCTTGGATGTTCCAAAATGCTGCAAAACCCTCCGACTTCTTCAAAATCCCTGCAAATAGGGTCGTGGAGCTTGGCGCCAAGATAGAAATTTAAGTTTTTTAGGCATAAAACACTAATGGCTTTATCCTTAGGCTTATGAGCTATTGCAGAATTTCACTCGGCGTCCTTTTCACCACCCTGTCTTTGCTGACATCGGTGGCTTTTGCTGGTGCAGCAGAGGTGGCTGAGCTTGCAGAAATCGAAAAAAGTCAAAGCAACCTTAATCTGCAAAAAGATTGGGTTAAATACCGCTTAGAGAAAAAACAGCATGATTGTTACGATCATTTTTTCACCACCCGCTGTCTTGAAAAAGCTCGCCTAGAAAATCGTCAAGAAGTTAAAGAAATCCGCGCTCAAGAAATTCCCATGCGCGAAAGAGAGCGTGTTCTCAAGGCCATCATCAAAGATGAGCAAGATGAACAAAGGATTAAAGAGCGCAATGACCCAGCCAAGGCAAAACAACGTGCTGATAACGTCAAAGATTATGAGCAAAAGCAATTAGACCAAATCAAACGTGAAGAAGATCTTGTGAAAAAACGTGCTGACTCAGAAAAGCGCGCTCAAGAAAATAAAAAGGCCAACCCGCTCTGATGGCAAAAATTAAATCTGTTTATGTTTGCCAGGCGTGTGGTGGTTTATCAGCAAAGTGGCAGGGCCAATGCCCCAACTGTGAAGCTTGGAACTCCATGGAAGAGACCGTGGAAGACAAGCCCTCAGGTAATCGCTTTCAAAGCTTAGCCAAAGCCGCGCCAAAACAAAAGCTATCCGTTATAGATGCCGAGGATTTACCGCGTATTAGCACTGGCGTTGATGAATTTGACCGAGTATTGGGTGGCGGCTTGGTCACTGGTGGTGTTGCATTGATTGGTGGCGATCCGGGGATTGGTAAATCCACATTGCTCTTGCAAGCGCTTGCTGCAATGAGCGCCAGAGGTGACTCGGTTCTTTATATCAGCGGAGAAGAATCTGGTGCGCAAATTGCCTTGAGGGCAAAACGCTTGGGCATACAGGCGCCTGACTTAGAGG
>CAXNHG010000075.1:0-4784 GCA_964202085.1 Polynucleobacter sp.
AATGAGCACGTAAAGGCCATTCAAGAGGATGGCTTATATATGGAATGCCAGTCATTTCAAGAGTATGTTTCAGTCAAGGCCAGCAGTGAGTATGAGGCAATTGCTGAGGCGGACCTTATTTTATTTTGCGTTAAATCGCCCGACACAGAATCTGTTGCCAAAGAGATCAGACCTTATTTAGTTGAAGGCTCAATCATATTGAGTCTTCAAAATGGCGTTGATAACTGTGAGCGCATAAAAACAGTGCTTTCAAATCCCGTTTATCCCGCTGTTGTTTATGTTGCAAGTGGGATGGCGGGCCCCGGCCACGTGAAGCATTTTGGTCGGGGCGAGTTGGTGATTGGCGACCCCGAGGCCCGCAAAATTTGCCTTGAGCAACTCAACGTGCTTCAAGAATTCTTGAATAGCGGCAACGTTCCTTGCAGCATTTCTGTAAATATTAAACATGACATGTGGTTGAAATTTTTGGTGAATTGCAGTTACAACGCGATTTCCGGAATAGGCCAAATTGAATACGGGCAGATGGTTCAGTCGAAGCACATCAATGATCTTATAGAACAGATCACAAAAGAATTTTTGATTGTTGCAGAAAAAGAGGGCATTAAGATCAGTCTTGAGCAAGCAATTTTGGCAAATGAACAAATTGCCAAGACTATGACAAAACAAAAGTCCTCTACTGCTCAAGATTTGATAAAGCATAAAAAAACAGAGATCGATTTTTTAAATGGATACATTGTTAGACGTGGCGTGGCCCATCAGACCTCAACTCCAGCCAATCAAAGTGTTTATGCCTTGGTGAAAATGCTAGAAATGGCTTACTTGAATAATTGATGAGCTCAAACATTCTTTACTCATACAGAAGGTGTCCTTATGCCATGCGCGCAAGAATGGCTTTGGCTTATGCAGATATTGCTGTTGAAATACGAGAAATTTCTTTAAGAGAAAAGCCCGCTTCTTTATTGGCGATCTCTCCCAAAGGAACTGCCCCGGTCTTGCACAGTGATGGTCTCGTGATTGAACAAAGTTACGACATCATGAAATGGGCTCTAGAAAAGTCCGACCCAGATCAATGGCTTTCTAAAGACACAGAAATTCTGATTGATGAATGGGTGGCAAAAAATGACGGCCCCTTTAAAAAGCTCTTAGATCAATATAAGTACCCTGATAGATACCCAACCATTGGGCTTGAAGAAACCTTGAGCCAGGCAACGATATTATTTTTAGGCCCGATCAATGAGCATTTGCGGGCTAGCGACTATTTATTGGGGCCTAAGATGAGCTTGGCTGACATAGCCATATTTCCTTTTGTGCGTCAGTTTGCAATGGTTAACCCTGACTGGATTAATCATTCTGGTCTGAATTTTTTAAAACAATGGTTAAATGCACACCTTGAGTCATCTTTGTTTCTAAGTGTGATGGAAAAATATCCAACTTGGTACGACCCCACCCCGGAGTAAGCATGAAAAATTTTTTAGGATTCTTATTTGCATTAGTTTTGCTTTTCTGCCTTTACACCTGGCTGGCTTTGACTTGGAGCTATTCAGCTGGTGAGCGTGCTGGGTATGTGCAAAAGTTTTCCAAAAAAGGGTGGGTATGTAAAACCTGGGAGGGTGAGTTGGCAATGATCAATATGCCTGGCACTTTGACTGAAAAGTTTAACTTCACGGTTCATGATGAAGTCGTGGTCAAGAAAATCAATGAAAGTATGGGCAAACGCGTTTCATTGGTTTATGAAGAGCATGTGGGTATCCCAACAACCTGCTTTGGTGACACAGGCCATTTTGTCAAAGATGTGCAGACTGTTGATTAACTACTTGGTCAGAATCAGCTTTCTGTATTTTGTGATTCTCAGTCGGTAGACTTCACCTTCATGCGCAATGTCCAAGTAGTTGGACTTGCCCATTAATTCTTTACTGTCAATTAATTTAATTTCTGCTTTTTCAGCCTCTCTTGTGGAGAAGTGATTATTTTCTTTAGTCATAAGACGCTCTTCTTTTGAAAGAAGGGTTCATTCTAAAGCATCAAATCAATACTCAAGATAGGGATTAAGCTTTTATTGATTCATTGGTGTAACCTAATCTTGTTAAATAAAAATTCTTTTCTTGTAAAGAAAGATGGCCGCTTTGGCCAGGTAAATAACAATCAATGTGCCAGTTAAATCCCCAATAATCATCACACCCAGATCTTCAAAGAACAGATCGCCTTTCTTGTTCAGCGAATACCACGCTTGATGCATGAGAGGACTAACAACCGAAAAAACAAAGACACAGTTAAGTAGTTGTTTTGAATCAAGCTGTGTGAGGTCGCGACTTGAGCCCTTGTCTGGAAAAACCAGCAGCTTGGCAATATAGGGCGCAAGACCACTGATGACTCCTGCGCCGATTCCTAAAACAGGATCTTCAAAATAGAAGCCAAGACTGATAGCAATAGAAGCAATTGCAATGCCCAGAGTCCCATTTTTGTCTAAAACTAACGTTAGTAATAGTCTTAATCCTGCAGGTAAAAAAACCCAAGAAACCCCAAGTGAAAACGAAAATGAGCTCATGACATAAGAGCTAATTAAAAAGCTTGTGGCATAAAGAATGGCAGCGACGCTGATTAGAGCGGCGCCTAGAAAAATAGATGGAGACATTGTTCTAAATATAACAAATTGCTAGCTAATTTGTTACTTAAAACATTTAGTTTAAATTTAATATTTTTTCTAATAATTATGGTTACAATTTAAAGCACGTAGCGTTCTACGTGCAACCATCCAACAATGATTGATAAGGAGCATCACTTGAATAAAGCAGAACTTATTTCCGCAATCGCAGAAGAATCTGAATTGTCAAAAGCCAAAGCTGAATTTGCATTAAATTCAGTTATGGATAACATCAAAAAAGCTGTTACAAAAGGTGATAGCGTTCAGTTGATTGGTTTTGGCACTTTTGGTTCTGGCAAGCGTGCTGCACGTATGGGCCGCAATCCAAAAACTGGCGAAGCAATCAAAATTGCCGCTGCCAAGACAGTTAAGTTTTCAGCTGGTAAAGCATTTAAAGATGCAGTGAATAAACGTAAGAAGTAATTCGCTGATTTGTAATATTAAAAAGCCCAGCCTCGAGCTGGGCTTTTTAATATCTTTGTTTTTGCCTTGAACAGAATCTAACTTTGAACAAGCCTTCGGTAGCGATGAATGCTCATCAATATGCCAATGCCAATGCCCAATGTCATCAGGGCTGTTCCACCATAGCTGATGAATGGTAGGGGCACACCCACCACGGGTAAAAGACCGCTGACCATGCCCATGTTAACAAAGGCATAGGTGAAGAAAATCATTGTTACGGAGCCACCTAGCAATCTAGTAAAGAGTGTTGGTGCATTGGATGAGATAGAGAGACCTCTTTGAATCAAACCAACAAACAAGCCTAATAAAATGATATTGCCAAGCAATCCAAATTCTTCTGCAAAGACGGCAAAAATAAAATCAGTGTGCTTTTCTGGAATGAACTCAAGGTGCGCTTGAGTGCCGTTGAGCCAGCCTTTGCCAAAAAGCCCGCCAGAGCCAATCGCAATGATTGATTGAATTGTGTGAAAGCCTTTACCAAGAGGATCTGAGCTAGGGTTTAAAAGTGTGCACACACGATTTTTTTGATACTCATGAAGGATTGGCCATTTCACTTCTGGTTCGCATATATAGCCTCCAAAAATGATGATCAATAAAATTCCAAGTGTGCCAACTCCCACCACTGGAATGATGTACTTCCATGGAAAACCCGCAAGTATGATGACGTAAAGACCGGATGCCATTACCAGCAGCGCAGTGCCAAGGTCTGGCTGTCTGCCAATCAGGGCAACAGGTAAAACAAGCAACAGGGCCGCAACACCGTAATCCCAAGTCTTTAAAACGCCTTCGCGACGTTGAAAGTACCAAGCCAACATCATTGGCATTCCAATCTTCATGATCTCTGAAGGCTGTATCACAATGCCAACATTGACCCAGCGACGTGCGCCTTTTTTGATCAGACCAAAAGCCGCCACTGCAAGAAGTAACGCAATGCCAATGGTGTAAATCCAAACCGCAGATTTTTCTAGCCACTTGGGCGGGACTCTAGAAACAATCAACATCATGCCAATAGAAATAATCAGATTACGTGCTTGATCAACAAATTTGACATGAGTTCCGCTGGTGGCCGAGATAAATGTGACGATACTGATAGCCACAAGAGCCAGAACAATCAAACCTAAAGTTTTATCTAGGCCGCGCCAAAGAAAATCAATTTTATGAATTAAGGAGCGTTTTTCCATTCAGGAACCTCCTTAGGCCAACGACCCTCAAGATAATAATCAAGAGCAAGTCGCGCAATAGGGGCTGCGTGAGCCGCACCGAAGCCAGCATTTTCAACAACCATGGCAATGGCAATCTTTGGATTTTCTGCTGGAGCAAATACAACATACAAAGCATGGTCTCTTAAAAATTCAGGAGTTGCACCATGGTTATAAGCTTGGGCATTCAAGCTATACACTTGAGCCGTACCAGTTTTACCGGCGGCATTGTAACTGGCGCCTTTAAATGCCACTGCAGATGTGCCAAACCTATTCACATCAACCATCGCATTGGTGATCACATCGATGTTTTCTTTTTTGAGATCAATTTTGTAGCTTTCTTGTGCCGTGGTCAAAACACGATCTTTGGTGATGGGGTTTTCAACTGATTTAACCAGGTGAGGTTTCATCACCACACCTTGATTAGCAATATTGGCCGTAGCATGAGCTAATTGCAAAATGGTGAAGCTGTTATAGCCCTG
>CAXNHG010000076.1:0-4745 GCA_964202085.1 Polynucleobacter sp.
AGAATGCCCTTTTTGTGGGCGCAAGATGCCTGTAAAGACCCTACCTGTCCAACCAGCATTTGTTGCCCAATATTCATCTATATTTGCAAATCGGTAGGACTCATTGATCTTTCCATAAAATTTTTGGCCTGGTGCGTATAAAAAATTAAGGGCTAAATCATATGCCGTTGCAGATTGAGTCTTTTGATCTGAAGTATTAGTAGCTGTAGAGCCATAAATATCTTTTGATTGGGCATCTTGAGTCTCGCGCCGCAAACCGCTCACAAAATCTAATTGTCCAGTTATTGGTAATTTATGTTGTAGATAAATTGATTTATTTTTCAAATCTGCTTTTTGATAATCTCCATTGTTAAAAATACTGGAACCGTTAGCCTCTCGATAATCTAAACCATAAGTAAGAATTCCAAATGACAGTAAATTGGTTTTTAACTTTGGAGAAAATGAGTACTGTGATTTCTTAAAGTCAATTCGACTTGAGTAACCCCACTCTCGCATTTGAGGTGTATCTCGATAGGCAGTATAAAAATCAGTTTCAGAATTAATGATGGATAGATCAATATCAAATAGTGTGTTTGACGTTAATTGATTGGATCCACCAAGAATAAATCTTGTGCCATTAACAACATACTTGTCACCTCTGTTGTTAAATTTGGCCGCCCTTTGATCGCCAGCACCAACCTGTCCCAAAACTCCACCCGGCATTCCATAAGAACTGACAAAGTAATTTCCAGCCAATCTAATCTCAGATCTTTCATCTATCTTTTTGTTAAATTTGAGATCTAAGCTACCCAAATCAGATTGGGAATTTTCACGCCAGCCATCAGAACTCAAGATATTGAAGCTGGCCCCCAATAATGACTTACTCGCATCGTCGTATTGCGAATAAGTATATGTGCCATTAGCAGTACCGAAACTGCCGCCAGTGAAAGAATAATTATTTTGATCAGATTTTTTAGTAATCAAATTAACTACGCCGCCAACAGCGCCATCTCCAAATTGAACACTACCGCTACCATGAATGATTTCGATACGTTCAATACTATCTAAAGCTACCGATTCCCAATGAATTGAGCTTGTATCAATGGGGCTTAATCTTTGACCATCGATCAAAATAAGAGTATTGCTCTGAGCGGCCGACCCAAAACCTCTCATATCAACAACAGCGCCAATTCCAATTTGGCCCAAATTAGTGCCACGAACATTAAGATTGCCCAACTGCGCAAGAATTTCAGGAATATTTGTGCTGGAACTTCTTCTAATATCCTCTTGAGCAATCACTTGTATTTGAGCTGGCACTTCAAAAGTTTCTTGAGCAAATCTACTTGCCGATACAACCACAGGATTAAATTCCGAATTACTTTGCGCTTGTGCTGTTGAGATGGTTGCGAAAATACCTGCGCAGGCGAGCGCAACCTTGGTTGGTTTAATAAACATAGGATTAACTTTCAAAAACAATGGTCGCTGGCTTGTTCCCCCGCAAGCACGGAACCTTCATAACCGAGCAACGTCCCCGCTGGCTCAATTAACCATTCCAGGCCGGTATCCGGGCTCATGAAACTAACTCAATGACCTTCCCAGCCTAAGCCAGTGGTATATCGATTGAGCCGGCACTTGCGTGCGTTCACTTACCGTTGCGGGGGCAGCACAGGTTATCCTTTAGTTTTAGGCTAATAAGACCCCTGTTTCCCGTTTAACTTTGGTAGATTGTTATCTTCCAAGAGCACCTAAGAACGAGAGTAGTATATACAATATGCCTATGTCAGAACTTACAAACAATTCATATAGCCGTTTGCAAGACAGTCTAGAGCGCCTAGAGGGTAAAACCAAGGCCTTGCTAGAAGCTGTGGAGCAATCCCATAAAGAGCGCTTGACTCTTGAGACCAAAATTGAAGATGCTCAATCACGGATTCAGCAAATCTTGGAAAAATTGCCAAGCCAAGCAGATACCGGCCAATTAGACTTACTTTCTGTCCACCCTAAGGATATGCAATGAGCCAACACCGCATTGAACTTACTTTGGCAGGTCAAAAATTTGCGTTTTCTACAACGCCAGAACATGAAACCAGTCTCAGAACTGCTGCTGTCCTTGTCGACGAACAACTAGAAGCAGCATTATCTGCAGGTAATCGCAGCATTGAACGTGCCGCCATCATGACCGCTATTAAATTAGCAGGCGATCTTCAGGCAGCCAAAATGAATCTCAGCAACACAGAAAATCCTGGTGCCAGTCTTGATCAAATGGTTGCCCTACAAGGCAAAGTCGATCAAATTGAAGCATCCGTAGATTCTGCGCTGAAAATACTTTCCCTACCTGGTGCGCCAAGGCCAATAGTTCCTTGAACCGATGCGCAAGCATCAGGCGTGGGCCATATAGTGTGGGCGCGAACGTCTCGTTACTCACAGAGTCAGCCTTTGGGTCATACTCTCCCTGAAAGACTTGATGTACCCGAAACATTATTGCCATGCCAACTTGAACCTACTGGGTTCAGGATGACGGCCTAGCGGCCAAGGTGGGGAATCTTTTAAAAGACCTTTGGTGGGATATCGCGATGCTCAAAAAATCAATCATCTCAGTAATTTTTATCCTTGCATCGACAGTCATAGCATCACCAGTATTTTCTGCAGATGTTAATAATGGTAAAGCTCTTCATCAAGCCAAATGCTATCAATGCCATGCCCAAAAATCTGGGTTTGGTAATGGTGAGATCATCTACACTAGGGCTGATCGTAAAGTGCAAGACCCTGCGCACCTCAAGTTCATGGTGGGTATGTGCAACACAGAATTACGATTGGATTTATTCCCAGAGGATGAAGCTGATTTAGTGGCTTACCTCAATCAACAGTTTTATAAATTTAAATAACTGAGTAATCAATGACCCTTGTTCAAATCGGCGCACTAGCAGTTCTTGGAAGCTTTGCAGGCTTTGCAGCTGGTTTGTTAGGAGTAGGCGGCGGCATGATCATGGTGCCTTTCCTGACTTTTCTGTTCACATTGTATGGCTTTCCGCTTGAGGTGGTGGTACACATAGCGATTGCCACGTCGATGGCGACCATCATCTTCACTTCGCTATCTTCCGTCAGAGCGCATCATCAACGTGGCGCCGTGCGATGGGACATCGTCATTCTATTAGTCCCAGGTATTTTGATCGGCGCTCTTTTGGGTGGTGGCAAATTATTTGCTCTACTTAAAACATCTTGGCTCTCCCTGATCTTTGCTTTATTTGTTGGTTTTTCAGGCTACCAAATGTTGACCAACAAAAAACCTAAGCCAAGTCGCACTCTGCCTGGCAAAGTAGGCATGTTTGGTGCCGGCAGCTTCATTGGATTTTTATCCAGCTTGGTGGGTGCTGGGGGTGGCTTTATATCAGTCCCTTTCATGACCTGGTGCAACATCGCTATGCACAATGCTGTTGCTACCTCAGCCGCATTGGGCTTTCCGATCGCTTTAGCCAGTGCGTTCGCCTACATCATCAGCGGTTATGGTAACCCCAACCTTCCAAGCGGCTCGATTGGCTTCATTTATTTGCCAGCCCTTGTTTGTATTGCACTGGCCAGCGTGGTCACAGCTCCGCTTGGCGCCAAAGTAGCCCACCAACTCAATGTGGCGCAACTGAAAAAAGTCTTTGCTTTGGTCCTATTTGCGCTATCAGCCTACATGCTCAACAAAGGCCTGATCACTTTAGGTGTTTACTAAAAAAATTAACTGAAAGTACAAGGCCTTCGAAAGAAGGCCTTGTACTTATTACCTGCGTTTATGAGCAACACTTCCTGATCACAGTCTCAAGTTTATGCATAGGTTTGACGCAGAATATTTTTCTGCACTTTACCCATCGCGTTTCTTGGTAACTCAGAAACAATGATGATTTTCTTTGGTACCTTGAAGTTAGCAATCTTGGCTTTTAGATCAGCAATCATTGCGTCTGAATTCAGTTTAGCGCCTGGCTTTGATACAACCACAGCCACCACTGCTTCACCAAAATCAGGATGAGGCACACCAATCACGGCACTCTCATCAACCCCATTCATATCATCAATAAAACTTTCAATCTCTTTTGGATACACGTTGTAACCACCAGAAATGATCAAGTCTTTGCTTCTACCAACAATGCAGAGGTAGTTATCAGGAACTTTGCCAGCACTGGTCTCGCCGCCCCAACGCCCAACATCACCTGTTTTGAACCAACCGTCTTCGGTGAATTCTTCTTTGGTTTTTTCAGGCATGTGCCAGTAACCTTTGAATACATTCGGACCTTTGACTTCAACATTGCCGATTTGATTAACACCACAAAACTTACCGTCATCGGTTGTGATGCGAACCTGGGTTTTAGGCAATGGCACGCCCACTGAACCACCCACACGAGCACCTTCATATGGATTAGAAACCAACATCACTGTTTCACTCATGCCATAACGCTCAAGAATCGTATGGCTTGTTCTTTCTTTGAAAAGATTGAAGGTTTCAGTCAATAAGGGCGCAGAACCAGATACAAACAAGCGCATGTTTTTGACTGTTTGCTTGTTGAATTCTTTATCCAGTAATAGGCGCACATAAAAAGTTGGCACACCCATCATCACCGTTGATCTTGGCATATGCTTGATCAACTCTTTGGTATCCAAACGTGGTAACCAAATCATCTTGCTGCCATTGAGCAACGCTCCATGGGAAGCAACGAATAAACCATGCACATGGAAAATTGGTAAAGCATGCAATAAGACGTCGCCTTTTTTCCAACCCCAGAACTTCT
>CAXNHG010000077.1:0-4741 GCA_964202085.1 Polynucleobacter sp.
CTTCACCGCATACAGCGTGTTACGAGGATTGGTCACAGATTGTCGTTTAGCAGGAGCGCCCACCAAGATTTCGCCATCTTCCATATAAGCAATGATGGAAGGGGTTGTGCGTGCACCTTCTGCATTCTCAATCACCTTAGGGGTATTACCCTCCAAAATTGAAACGCATGAATTGGTTGTTCCTAAGTCAATACCGATGATCTTTGCCATGCTTAACTCCTAAAAATTGTTTTATGTATGTAATTTGGGGATGAATGATTTGATTTCAAGAGCTGATTTACTTGGTCTGACTAACGGTGACCAAAGCAGGCCTTAAAACTCGGTCTGCAATTAAATAACCCTTTTGCAAGACAGTCACAACAGTATTGGCCTCTTGTTCATGAGGCACCATTGCAATGGCTTGGTGACGATGTGGATCGAATTTTTCACCAACTGGATTGATTTCTAAAACTCTGCCTTTTTCCAAAGCAGAAACTAATTGCTTCAAAGTTAACTCAATGCCCTCTTTCATCTTGGCAGAGTCGGCACCACTGTCAGTTAAGGCTGCGTTCAAGCTATCCAAAACAGGTAATAAGTTCTCAGCAAACCCTTCAATGGCAAATTTATGAGCTTTAGCCACATCCTCCATTGAGCGTCTGCGGGCATTCTCTACTTCAGCCTTAGCGCGTAAAAACTGGTCCTGAAACTCTTTGATTTGAGCGTCTAAGGCCAGAATGGTTTCTTCTGGCGTCATTGGCTTATTGCTTTGATCGCTTGGATTGGCAGCATCAGCTGCCATGGATGGATTTGACTCCTGGACAGCCTGAATTAACTCATTGATTTCATGAGTATTTTCTTGTTTAGATGAAGAAGCTTCTTGGTTTTTATCTTGGCTCATAGGTCATTTATTCATGTAATAAATGACCATATAAGGGTTAAAAATCAAATTTCAAGGGCTAATCTTTATTTTTTATCAGCCAATGCCGCCGCTCTTTGCATACTCAAAGCCAAGGCTTGCTCTGACTCTGGCACTTGTGGCCAGCCACCCAAATGATCATCTGCTATTTCTGCCAAACCAGAAATCCAAACAGGGTTGTTGTTCAAACAGGCAATGTAGTGATATTCGCCGCCACCGGCTGTCAAAAATTCATCACGGACTTCCATGGCGATTTCTTCTAAAGTTTCCAGGCAATCGGCAGGAAATCCTGGGCAGAAAATATCCAAGCGACGAGTTTTTTGATGACCTAATGATTCAACCGTTGGAGCCGTGTATGGTTTTAACCACTCGGCTTTACCAAAACGAGATTGGAATGTCACCATCGCCTGCTCCGCTGTTAAGCCCAAAGCTTCGCGAAGTAAACGGCCCGTCTTATGACATTCACAGTGATAAGGATCGCCCTTATCTAAAGTTCTCTTAGGTACACCATGAAACGAAAACAGTAACTTATCGCCAACGCCAAAATCAGGGCGGCCATGAGTTTGCCAATACCCTTCGACCTGTTCTTTGAGTGCATTGATGTAGCCCGGATGATCATGATAGTGCTTGATCAATCGAAGTTCTGGTTGATTGCGCCAACCGCTGACGATTCTAAAAATCTCATCAAAGGTGGAGGCTGTGGTGGTTGCTGAATACTGTGGGTACAAAGGCAAGATCAACAATCTTTCCATGCCTTGCGCCTCAAGTTTCTTCAAAACAGATTCCATGCTTGGGTTGCCGTAGCGCATCGCGATATCAACCAAGATATCTTTACCTTGAGCAATGAACTTCTGCTCCAAAGCTTTGGCAGTATTTTTTGAATGCACCAACAAAGGCGCCCCGCCCTCAGGGCCACTCATCCAAACACTGGCATATTTTTTTGCTGAGGCACCAGAGCGAATCGGCAAAATAATCAGGTTCAGTATGAACCACCAAATAAATTTAGGAATTTCAACGACCCTTGGATCAGATAAAAATTGCTTGAGGTAGGGCTTCACAGCTGCAGCCGTAGGCGCATCTGGCGTGCCCAAATTAATCAATAAAACAGCTGTGCGTTGTGCTTGGCGACTAATGGCCATAAAACTTCCTCACTTATTAAAAATGCCGCCACTCAAAGCGCTTGATAGTAATTTGGATGTGATATCCACAATGGGTATCACCCTCTCATAGGCCATGCGTGTTGGCCCAATTACACCCAGGGTGCCTACTATTCTGCCATCCACGCTATACGGTGCAGTGATGACTGCCATGTCTTCCATTGGTACTAATTTACTTTCGCCGCCAATGAATACTTGAATCCCTTCTGCTCGAGAAGAAACATCTAATAGCTGAAGCAATTCAGTTTTCTCTTCAAACATACCAAACAATTGTTTTAACTTGACCATGTCAGAAGATAGATCCCCAACGTTCAATAAACGTCTCTCGCCGGAGATGATCATGTTTGAGTCAGACTTGGCATTTTCTGCTCCAACCTTCAGAGCAGCTTCCATCAATGATGAAATACCAGAGCGGATACCCTCTAACTCGTGACGCAATTTTTCTTTAACAGCAAAGAAGCTCAGACCTGCAAACTGACTGTTCAAATAATTGCTGGCCTCAATCAATTCTGAAGGACCGTAATCTCGCTCAGTCAAAATAATTCTGTTTTGTACATCACCTTCAGGCGTCACCAGAATTAAAAGTATGCGCTTCTCTGATAATCTCAAGAACTCTACTTGCTTGAAAACTTCTGAGCGTCTTGGGGTCATCACCACCCCAGCGAAATTAGATAAGTTTGATAAAACTTGAGCTGCTGCTGCTGCCACTTTTTGCGGAGCATCTGCCTGAATAGCATCTTGTGCTTCATGGGCCATGATTTCTTCAACTGGCTTCACGGTGAGCATCGTATCGACAAAGAGTCGGTAACCCTTAGGAGTCGGAATCCGGCCAGCAGAAGTGTGCGGACTGGCCACAAAACCCATGTCTTCTAAATCAGCCATGACATTACGAATCGTCGCAGCGGATAGATCCAAGCCTGAAAATTTAGACAAAGCTCTTGAGCCAACGGGCTGGCCGTCGGCAATATAGTGCTCAATCAGGGTTTTTAGTAGGCTTTTTGAACGGTCATCCATCATTTAGCAATTGTAGGGCTATTGGGGCTATGGTTTAATCATCAACATGTCAAATCTTAAGACAAAAAGCGCTCAAAGACATTTTAAAAAAATCGCCTTGGTAGGCAAATACCAGGCAGATGGCTTTGCACACATGCTTTTAAACCTCTCCAATATCCTTAAAAACTTAGGGTGTGAGGTCTTTTTAGAGGCGGAAACAGCTCAAAACACCACGATTACCCAAATTCAGAGTATTGCTGCCAAAGACTTTAAATCGAATATTGACTTGGTGATTGTTCTGGGTGGTGATGGCACCATGCTTGGTATCGCAAGACAAATTGCAGGACAAGATGTGCCTTTGATTGGCATCAATATGGGAACACTTGGTTACATGACTGATATCCCTCTTCAAGATGTTGAGTTGGTTTTAACTGAAATGCTCAAAGGTCATCATGAGTCTGACATCAGGTATTTGCTTGAAGCCGAGGTTTACAGAAACGATCGAGTCATAGGTTCAGGCTCGGCCTTGAATGATGTTGTTGTGAATCGTTCAGGCATCTCGGGCATGCTTGAACTCACTGTTCGAGTAAATGGTCAGTTCATGTACAACCAACGATCCGATGGTTTGATTGTGGCAACCCCAACAGGTTCAACTGCTTACGCGATGTCTGCGGGAGGACCGATTCTTCATCCTTCAGTTGCGGGTGTGGTGTTGGCGCCTATTGCGCCTCATGCCCTTTCTAATCGCCCCATTGTTTTACCTAGCAATTCACTAATTGAGATTGAATTGCTAGATGGGAAAGATGTCAGCGTTAACTTTGATATGCAATCGCTGACCAAACTGCAGGCGGGCGATCAAATCAAAATCAAACAATCTCAAAAAACAATCACGTTGCTTCATCCAATTGATCACAGCGATTACAGAGCTCTTCGACAGAAGTTGCACTGGAACGAACACCCTTCCTCTTTCTAACTATGCTACGCAGCCTTTATATTCGCGACTTTGTGATTGTCGATGAACTAGACATCGACTTAGAAAGTGGCTTCACTGTTTTGACTGGCGAGACTGGTGCGGGTAAGTCTATTTTATTGGACGCTCTTTCGCTGGCCATGGGCGAAAGGGCTGATCCGAGTCAAATCAGGGAAGGTAAAAATCGCGCAGAAATTTCTGCAATTTTTTCTTTGACCGATCCTCTTAAAAAAACTATTTCTTCATGGCTAGAAGCGCAAGACTTTTCTGCTGAAGATGATGGTGCAACCATCATTCTCAAAAGGGTCATTGACACCTCAGGCCGCAGCAAAGCTTTCATCAATGGCGGTACAGCCACTTTGAGTCAACTAAAAGAACTTTCAAGCTTCTTGGTTGATATACACGGTCAACATGCCCATCAATTGCTACTTAAAGCAGGCGCCCAAAGAGATCTTTTAGACTATCAAGCCAATCTTGACGGATCAGTTGTAGAAGTCAAACAACTGTATCAAGCGTGGCAAACAGCGAAAAAACAATTGCAACTTGCAATAAATGCAGGCGATAACTTACAAAAAGAGCAAGAGCGCCTGGCATGGCAGCTTGAAGAGCTTGATGCATTAGCGCCACAGGCTGGCGAATGGGCAGAGATTGAGCAAGCCCATGCGCGCTTAGCAAATGCCGCCAAACTCATTGAAGGTTCGCAAAAAGCTATACAAGCACTCCAAG
>CAXNHG010000078.1:0-4702 GCA_964202085.1 Polynucleobacter sp.
AATTTATTGATTTTAAAGGATTAAAGGATTAAGGCACGAATATGCTCGACAGAGAAGGGTACAGACCCAACGTCGGCATCGTTCTACTCAATCAACGCAACGAAGTATTTTGGGGGAAACGTGTTGGCCAGCACTCTTGGCAATTCCCGCAAGGTGGTATCCAACACGACGAAAACCCAGAACAAGCAATGTATCGCGAGTTGCATGAGGAGATCGGTCTAGAGCCGCAACATGTCCAAATTATTGGGCGAACCCGTGAATGGCTGCGTTATGACGTGCCACAGGAGTTCTTGCGCCGTCCATCTGCAGCAAATGCAACTCGTCGTTCAAACCGTCAAGCTTATCGTGGCCAAAAGCAAATTTGGTTCTTATTACGCATGGTAGGTCGTGATAGCGATGTCTGTTTGCGTGCAACAGATCATCCAGAATTTGATGCCTGGCGCTGGAGTCCCTATTGGATTCCATTGGATGTGGTGATTGATTTCAAACGTGAAGTTTATGAATTAGCTTTATCGGAGTTGGCCAGATATATCTCACGCGGGCCTCGCATGATGATGATGCCTTGGGGCTCACCATTAGATCTTTATAAACCAACATTGCATGACCCCAAACAAGATTCGGAGCCCTCTTGATGCCACACTCATTATTTAAGAATATTCTTAAAATCTTTCTGAGTTTTTTAGCCATGGTTAGCCTCAGCAGTCAGGCTCAGTACCGAACTGCTGATCCTGTAGATGAAAATGATCCAGATGCCCCTCGCTTTTGGGAAGAGACTGAAGTCAAAATCCCAGTAGCCCCTCCATCTAAAGATCTAAAACCTTTTTATGTTTCAGCCATCACCCAATTGAAATTTGCTTTAGATGCACCTTCGATTACCTTTGGCAAAGATGAAGCGATTCGCTATATTGTTGTGATTACCTCCTCTAGCGGAGCACAGCAAGTGACTTACGAAGGAATTCGTTGTGAAACATATGAGTGGCGCCTATATGCCACCATGCAATCAGACGGTAAATGGGGTAAGTTCCCAAATAGTCGTTGGCAGGTCATTAAAAATGTAAGTTACAACTCTTACCATACTGCTTTGGTTAGAGATGCCTTTTGTGAGAACTCAATTCCGCGCAGAAGCGCCAAAGAAATTATTTCTTTGCTGAAACCTTAAGCTTTAAATTTATTTAGGTTTACTCACTTCTTTGCTGTGAGTTGAGACCCGATGGACTCGCCTTTAGCTAGACGAACCAAGACATTTTCTTCAAGACCAGAAGCGATCACAGTGGCAGCACCCGACTGAGCGGCGACTTTTGCTGCTAATACCTTCGTAAGCATGCCGCCTTTACCAAGATCACTTCCGGCGCCACCGGCCATTTTCTCTAAAGCAGGATCGCCTGCTTGTGCTTCTTGAATTAAATGTGCATTGGAGTCGTTGCGCGGATCAGCACTGAACAAGCCACCTTGATCAGTCAAGATAATCAAAGCATCCGCCTCAATTAGATTCGTAACCAAAGCACCTAAAGTATCGTTATCACCAAATTTGATTTCATCAGTGACCACCGTATCGTTTTCATTGATGATGGGTACAACGCCATGCTTGAGGAGTGTTAACAAAGTCATGCGCGCATTTTGATTTCTTTGCTCATCCGCCAAATCAGCATTGGTGAGCAACACCTGCGCAGTTCGAATTCCATATTGAGCAAAACAAGTTTCATAAACTTGTACCAAGCCCATTTGACCAACAGCAGCTGCAGCCTGCAATTCATGGATATCAGTAGGACGCTTCATCCAATTCAAACGCTGCATGCCTTCGGCAATCGCACCCGAACTGACCATCACGACTTGCTTGCCCATGGTGCGCAACTCAGCCATTTGTTCAGCCCAGCGACCAATCGCCGCATGATCAAGCCCCTGGCCACGATTAGTCACCAGAGTTGAACCCACTTTGATCACGATGCACTGGGCATCTTGTATTGCTTTGCTCACCAAGCGCTCCTTGAATATATATATTTTTTAGTCGTTAATTTTTTAATCGTTAATTTCTTCTTCATCCAAGTCTTTATTCTGAAAACGTGGATCAATTTCATGTTCTTCAGCTTCATCGCGCTGCGCTTTTTTCGCATCAAGATCTGTCTGAATGGCATAGCAAAGTTGCTGACAGCCTTCTCCAGTCAAAGCTGAAATTTCAAAAACCGGGCCTTTCCATCCATAGGCCTTGATAAAAGCTTTGGTTTTGACAGCGCGTTCCTCAGTAGGAATCATGTCAACCTTATTCAAAACCAACCATCGAGGTTTCTCGTACAAAGACTCATCATATTTCTTCAACTCATTCACAATCGCTTTGGCTTCCCCAACAATATCAACACTGTCGTCAAATGGAGCCATATCGATCAAATGCAATAATAAATTGGTGCGCTGTAAATGTCGCAAAAAACGATGGCCAAGGCCAGCACCCTCTGCAGCACCTTCAATCAATCCTGGGATATCAGCAATCACAAAGCTTCGCTCAGCGCCCACTCGCACCACACCTAAATTAGGATGCAACGTTGTGAAAGGATAGTCTGCAATCTTAGGGCGTGCGTTTGAAACCGCTGTAATCAATGTTGATTTACCCGCGTTGGGCATCCCCAACAAGCCAACATCCGCCAACACTTTTAGTTCTAATCTGAGCTTATGCTCTTCACCAGGCAAACCAGTAGTTTTTTGTCTTGGTGCACGATTGGTACTGCTTTTGAAATGCAAGTTACCCCAACCGCCTGCGCCACCTTTGGCCAAACACAAGCGCTGCCCGTGATAAGTCAAATCAGCGATGACTTCATTGGTATCCATTTCATGAATGATCGTACCCACTGGCATACGCAATTCAATATCTTCACCTGCACGACCATAACAATCAGCGCCTCTACCTGACTCACCATTTTGCGCTAAATGTTTTTTGGCAAATCGATAGTCCACCAGAGTATTGATGTTTCGATCGGCGATCACGTAAACACTTCCGCCCCGACCACCATCGCCACCATCTGGCCCACCAAATTCAATAAATTTTTCGCGACGCATCGAAGCGCTTCCAGAGCCGCCATGGCCTGCCACTACTTCAATGCGAGCTTCGTCGATAAATTTCATAAGATCCAATAAAAAAGGCCTCGCTATTTGGCGAGGCCTTATGCTGAGTTCTGAATGTTCTTCGTTATCTCAGTTAAGGCTAATTAAGCTGTCGGAAGTACAGAAACGAAAGATTTCTTCTCTGCACCTTTAACGCCAAATTGAACATGACCATCCACCAATGCAAACAATGTGTGATCTTTGCCACAACCAACGTTCACACCTGGGTGAACGCGCGTTCCGCGTTGACGAACAATAATGCCGCCTGCGTTGATGGCTTGACCGCCATAAACTTTAACGCCTAATCGTTTTGACTCTGAGTCACGGCCGTTACGTGTCGAACCGCCGCCTTTTTTCTGTGCCATTTTCTACTCCGCCTCTGCCTATTAGGCCTTGATCGTGTTAATCAAAATCTCAGTAAAGTTCTGACGATGGCCTTGACGCTTTTGGTAGTGCTTGCGTCGGCGCATTTTAAAAATCTTTACTTTGTCATGACGACCCTGAGAAATAACAGTGGCTTTAACAGTTGCACCACTCACCAACGGCTCACCAAACTTCAGTGATTCGCCTTCGCCTACGGCGAGAACTTGGTCAATAGTGATTTCACTGCCTACATCCGCTGGTATCTGTTCTATTTTCAATTTTTCACCAGCAGCAACCTTGTATTGTTTGCCACCGGTTTTTATGACCGCGTACATATTGAAATCTTTCTATAAATATCCACACGACCCCGTGCCGTGTAGAGCCCTAAATTATAGCCCTAGCTATATTTCTAGTCAAAAAGTAAAATTCTGAGAGATCTTAGAGACATTCTCATGTTTTTTATAATAAAACTTAATTAATTCAATGGGTTAAACTAAGAAGAACCAAAAACAGGGAAATATAAATAGTTAATGAGCGCTAACTTACAGACAATTTTGAGTCCTATCTCAGCAGACATGCAGTTGCTGAACGAGGTTATTCGCTCTCGCCTAGGCTCTGAAGTCGCCCTGATCAATCAAATTTCTGCCTACATCATTGAGGCCGGCGGCAAAAGAATACGTCCCGCCCTGCTACTTTTAACCAGTCAAGCCATCTCTAATGGCGTTCCTTTGAAGCATCATCTGGACATGGCTACAGTCATTGAATTCATTCACACCGCCACTTTGCTACATGATGATGTGGTGGATGAGTCCCATTTACGTCGCGGTAGAGCAACCGCTAATGCTGCCTTTGGTAATGCAGCAAGTGTTTTAGTGGGTGATTTTTTATATTCAAGAGCATTTCAGATGATGGCGGCACCCAATGACATCAGAATCATGGAAATACTTGCTGATGCCACCAATACGATTGCTGAAGGTGAAGTGTTGCAGTTGATGAACATGCATGACCCTGATGTCAATGAAGCACGCTACATGCAAGTGATTCACTTTAAAACCGGTAAATTATTTGAAGCTTCTTCTGCCTTAGGCGCTCTTTTGGCAAAAGCCACTCCAGAACAATATGCTGCTGCGCAGGCTTACGGTAAGCATATCGGTGCCACCTTCCAATTGGTTGATGACATTCTTGATTACACGGCCAGCGCAAAACAGATGGGTAAGAATGCTGGCGATGATTTACGTGAAGGAAAACC
>CAXNHG010000079.1:0-4684 GCA_964202085.1 Polynucleobacter sp.
GCAAGAAGCATTCGCTACTTTGAATCCTATTTTTAAAGACAGATTCGGTGGACGTTTGAACCTGAGTCGTTTGCGTTTGTATGAAACACCTAACTGCTGGGCTGATGTTCATGCCTAATGAGCAAGACGCAGAGTTCATGAAGATGGCTCTGATGCAAGCCCATCAAGCCCGTGATGCTGATGAAGTGCCAGTTGGCGCCGTTCTTGTGGCAAATCAGCAGGTCATTGCCTTTGGCCATAATCAGCCCATCGGTCGTCATGATCCCAGTGCACATGCTGAGATTGTGACTCTGAAGGCGGCGGGTGCCGCTTTGGGTAATTACAGATTGCCTGAGACTACTCTTTACGTTACCTTAGAGCCTTGCATGATGTGTTGTGGTGCCATCATGCATGCTAGGGTGTCGCGTTTGGTCTATGGTGCATCGGATGCTAAAACAGGTTGCGTGCACAGTGTCATGAAGCTCTTTGACAACGCCCAACTAAATCACCATACAATGGTTGAAGGTGGTGTATTTGCAGATGAATGCGCCCAAGTATTGAAGGACTTTTTTAAAGATCGCCGCATCAAAAATTGATAAGAAAATCAGTAAAGATAAATTAATCATTTTCATGAAACTACACATCATCGCTCCTTCAGGCTCATTGCCAGACCCTCAGGTTTTGGGCAAGGGCAAGTCTTGGTTTAAAAATCAGGGCATTGAGGTTAAAAATCTTGCTTGCGGTAAAAGACAATTTCAAAGATTTGCTGGTACGGATCAAGAGCGTTTAGATGAAATCAATCAGTTAGCAAACCTTTCACCTGATCATGTGGTGATGTCTTTGCGCGGCGGGTATGGTTTGAGCCGTTTGCTTGATCGAATTGACTGGCAGGGCATTGGTAAACAAGCCAAACAAGGTTTGAAAATTGTTGGTCATAGTGATTTCACCGTGTTTAATTTAGGATTGTTTGCCAAGACTGGTGCTCCAAGTTTTGCAGGCCCGATGTTAAGCTACGATTTTTGTGGTGAAGTATCTGATCTGACCTGGAGACACTTTCAAGAAGCGATGACGCAGTCAACGATTCAAGTGGAAGTGGTCAGCCCTCAAGTCATGGCTTCACCGATTGGCATTACGGCTGATGACAAAGCTGTTCTTTGGGGTGGCAATCTCACGATGTTGACCTCACTGCTGGGCACAGAGTTCTTTCCTACTAAAGTTCAAGTGAAGGGTGGTATTTTGTTCATTGAAGATGTGAATGAGCATCCTTATAGAATTGAACGCATGCTACATCAACTGCTTGATGCTGGTTATTTAGGGCAACAAAGAGCTGTGTTAATTGGTGATGTTTCATCCTATCGTTTGAGTGAGGTTGATCGAGGTTATGACCTTCATGCAGCGATTGAGTCGATCCGACAAAAATTGGGCTCCAAAACTCCGATACTGACGGGTCTTGCATTTGGGCATTGCCCTGACAAACTGACTCTGCCAGTAGGTCGCTACGCCAGCCTTTCAGCGACCTCAGACGCCTTTATTTTGCAGGCAAATTGCACCTAATTTATTTATAGCAATAGATTCTCGGGTTGACTGCCCTTGATTGGTTAAAATAGAAGACTTTCGTCCTCTCATACTTTTACAGGCAAATAACGTGCTTTCAGCAGCAAATATCACCATGCAGTTCGGGGCAAAGCCCTTATTTGAAAACATTTCAGTCAAATTCGGTGGCGGCAACCGCTATGGTTTGATCGGTGCAAACGGCTGTGGTAAGTCCACGTTCATGAAGATCCTCGGTGCAGATCTTGAGCCTTCAGCCGGCAACGTTTCTTTGGAGCCAAATATTCGTTTGGGTAAGTTGCGCCAGGATCAGTTTGCGTACGAAGACAAGCGTGTTTTGGATGTGGTGATGATGGGCCACGAAGATATGTGGAATGCAGCCGCTGAGCGTGATGCACTTTATGCCAATCCAGATGCGACCGATGAAGATTACATGCGTGCCGCTGAATTAGAAACAAAATTTGCAGAATACGGTGGTTATACAGCTGGTGCTAGAGCAGGTGAGTTGCTATTGGGTATTGGTATTCCGACTGAACAGCACAACGGCCCCATGAGTGAAGTAGCTCCAGGCTGGAAGTTGCGCGTGCTGTTGGCTCAAGCGTTGTTTTCTGATCCAGATGTTTTATTACTTGATGAACCAACCAACAACTTAGATATTCACTCGATTCATTGGTTAGAAGATATTCTGAATGCTCGTAACAGCACGATGATCATTATTTCTCACGATCGCCACTTTTTGAATGCTGTTTGTTCGCACATGGCCGACATGGACTTTGGAACTTTAACGGTTTACCCTGGCAACTACGACTCGTATATGTTGGCTTCTATGCAAGCTCGTACGCAACAATTAGCGAACAACACAAAAGCGAAAGAGAAAATTGAAGAGCTACAAGCTTTCGTGAGACGATTCTCAGCAAATGCTTCTAAAGCTAGTCAAGCCACCTCAAGACAGCGTCAATTAGAAAAGATTGAAGTGGTTGAAATTAAACCCTCATCACGTCAAAACCCATTCATTCGTTTTGAGTACGACAAGAAATTACATAATATTGTGGTGGAGTGCGATGCTCTAACTAAAACTTATGATCGCGATATCTTTAAAAAGTTCAAGTTGATGATTCGCCCTGGCGAAAAAGTAGCCATCATTGGTGAAAACGGTGCTGGTAAAACGACACTTCTTAAGTCAATCTTGAGTGAGCGCTTTGGTGGTATTACAGCTGACTCTGGTACGGTCAAGTGGTCAGAAAATGCCGACGTAGGTTATATGCCTCAAGATACGAGCGAGTGTTTTCCACAGGACATGACTTTATTGGAATGGATGGGGCAGTGGGGCAAGCCGGGTGATGATGATCAAATCATCAGGGGTACTTTAGGCCGCTTACTATTCTCAGGCAATGATATTGGTAAGTCAGTTCGTGTGATTTCTGGTGGCGAAAAAGGACGAATGATCTGGGGTAAGTTGATGCTTCAAAAGCACAACGTTTTAGCGATGGATGAGCCAACCAATCATATGGACATGGAGTCTATTGAGAGTTTACAGACTTCATTAGAGAGGTACGATGGCACAGTAGTCTTTGTTTCTCATGACCGTGAATTCATCACAGGTTTGGCAACAAGAATCTTAGAAATTAGAACAGATGGAACTGTGGCAGACTTTGAGGGTCCTTATGAAGAGTACTTGGCCAGCCAGTCGATTGAAGGTTAGGTTTTTCTGACAAAGCGCATAGCAGTGGCTTCATGAGTGATGCGGGTCCAAATCACCTGCTTCTCTTCTGGGGTCATGAAAACCCAGTTACAAACTTCTAGAGCAGTTCTACCGCAACCTTGGCAGACTTCGTCAAACAAGGTAGAGCAAATGCCAATGCAAGGAGAATCCAAGTTATCAGGATTGATTGCTAAGGGCAGAGCAGGGCTGGAATCTGGATTGTTTGAGTTTGTCATTAAGTTTTACATTTCACTGCGCTAGTTATAATGCTTGGCATTGCAGGGCTTCATTTCCTTTGGTCCAAGCACCAGTTTTAGGAATAAAACTGATAGCAGCTTGTTCGGCTTTACCTGAGCAGTTTAGATCAAAATAACTGGTCGGACCTAAACTGCCACAGAAGTTGTAGTTCAGTTGATTTAGCTTCATCGATGAACCTTCTAATATCATCGTGAGTGGTTTTTCATCTGCATTACTCGGGTCTTTTTTGCAGTGCCAAGTAACATAATCATTTCGATCGCAGGCTGTGACGGCCAGTGATGCAAGCAGATAAATAGGTAATTTTTTTAAAAACATGTCCACGAATATAGCTCAATCTCATACAACCCGTGAATCTTGGCTTCAAGCTGCCGTTCATTCCCTTGAACCCATTTTTTCAAAAGCTGGATTTGCGATTCCACCCGTCAAGGTTTCTTGTGGTTGGCCAGCCTCCAGCAGTCCAAGAACAACACTTGGCCAGTGCTGGCCAAAAGAACGCTCAGGTGACATGGTCAATGAGATTTTTGTTTCCCCAAAGCTAGAAGATCCTGTTGAGGTACTCGATACTTTGGTTCATGAGCTATGTCATGCGGTGGATGATTGTCATAGTGGTCACGGTGAAGACTTCAAAGATATCGCGCATTGCGTGGGTCTTGAAGGTCCTGCCAGAAGTGCTCATGCAACCGAAGAATTAACAGTGCGCTTGATGATGATTGCAGAAAGACTAGGGCAGTACCCCCATAAAGCGATCATTTTTCCACCACCAAAAGCCAATAACTCTCAGATGGCCAAAGCCAAATGCGGGCAGTGTGGTTATGAGGTCAACTTACTAAAGAAGTGGGCCAGCATGGGCGCACCGATTTGCCCTAAAGACAATATACGCATGGAAGAAGTTGTATCAGACTTGATTGCAGAAACCCCTGAAGAAGAGTTTGCTCGCAAAGAGAAAGAAAAAGAGATTAAACGAGCAGTTTGCTAGCGCTGGATCAATTCAATCTTATAGCCATCGGGGTATTGAATAAAGGCGATCAAAGTATTGCCACCTTTGACTGGGCCAGCTTCACGAGTGACATTGCCACCAGCCACTTTGATGTCTTCACAGGTTTTATAGATATCTTTAACGCCAATGGCAATATGGCCATAAGCAGTTCCGATTTCATAGTTATTCTCACCATGGTTATAGGTTAGTTCGATTTC
>CAXNHG010000080.1:0-4662 GCA_964202085.1 Polynucleobacter sp.
AATAATCGACTGTGACTTCAAGGCATGTACTAAGTTGAAAACCCGTAAAAGAGTTAACATATTGCGGTTACCGATTTACATTTATTAATAATTATGATTAAAAATCTAATACTTTTTTGGAAATACTTTAATAGGTCTTAGCCTGTTAATTATTCTTTTGAGTTTTACGGGTTTACTCAACTTGGATTTATTTTCATTCGGCCTGTCTTCTGGTCTTCATATCGTAGGATCGTTTGCAATTGCTGGCTGTATGATCAATGCATTGAGTTATGGTTTTATAGAGTTAACTAAACAACAGTAACATAAGGGGAATTAAATGTTTAAAAAATCAGATTTTTTTATTATTTTAGCCGTAATGATTTCTTTTATCATTTCTGCCTATTTTTGGTTTGTCAATAAAGATCCTTTTCAGGCAATCTTTACAGCTATCTGGGTCCCAGCTATTTTCACATTCGGCATCTACTTTAAGTTGTGTGCTTTGAAGGGGAGTAAAAAATGAACTTCAACGACACAATGTTCGTAACGGCAGTGTTGGTTTTCACAATGATGGTAACAGGATTGGTACTTACAGTTCGGGAATTTAATGCTGAGAAAAATAAAAAGAAAGATGAAGATAGTTAATATCAGTAACGCACATTTTGGTATTCGGTAGTTGCTAAAGGAACTGTAGATTCAGCCAGTATCTAACAGTGACTTTAAAAACGTTTGCTAAGGCTAAGCCCTTAAGAGCTAAACAGCATCATAGTTGTTCATTGAAGTAGGAAGTAACTGGAGGCGGAACCCAGAATCGAACTGGGGTACACGGCTTTGCAGGCCGCTGCATAACCACTCTGCCATCCCGCCCGGGATGAAATTGTTAAATTAAAAAGGGAAGCTGGTTAAGCTTCCCTCGTAATTTGGAGCGGGATAAGAGGCTCGAACTCTCGACCTATACCTTGGCAAGGTATCGCTCTACCAACTGAGCTAATCCCGCATAACAACAAGACCGCCACTTTACCATAATTTCAGCCTATGTCAAATAAATAGGCTTTTTAGCTGCCTTAGTGTATGGCGCTGATGGTGGTTAAAGTCTTTGTTTTTAATGACTTTTATGACTCAAGAGTCAGAGGTTCGCTTTAGCCTTGATCATCGGCCAGGCTTTTTGGAGGTAATAGAACATTGACCAAACTGTCAGAGCAGCCGCAATCCAAATGAGGGGCTTACCAATGGTTTTGGTATGGAAAAGATTGAATAAAACACCATTAAATAACAAGAATGGAATTGCGATGAGTTGAGCAGCTGTTTTGAGCTTACCCACAAAGTGCACGGCCACACTCTTCGATGCGCCAATTTGTGCCATCCACTCTCTTAGAGCTGAGATTGTGATCTCGCGGCCAATGATGACCAAAGCAACCCAAACTTCTACACGATCAAAGTTAAGCAAAACCAACAATGCTGCTGCCACCATGAGTTTGTCTGCGACTGGGTCTAGGAATGCCCCAAAAGCAGATACTTGACCCCATTTGCGAGCCAAGTAGCCATCTAACCAATCTGTGATGGCAGCACCAACAAAGAAGATAGTTGCCCAAAGATTTTTCTCATCAATATCCAACCAAGACTCAGGCAAGTAAAAAATACCAACCACCAAAGGAATGGTCGCAACGCGTAACCAAGTGAGGAAGATTGGTAAATTAAAGGGCATGGCGCAAGGATAAAGGGTATTGCTAAATAATAGAAGTTCTAAAGCTTTGTTTTTGAGTGTTATTTATCAATGCAATTGCTTGTAAATGACCTCAGCCAAAGCTTTTGAAATGCCTTCGACTTGCTGAAGCTCTTCAATGGTCGCGCTGGTCACACCCTTTAATCCACCGAATCGGGCCAGGAGTTTTTGACGTCTCTTGGCTCCTATGCCTTCGATTTCTTCTAGGCGCGAGACGTTTCTGGTTTTCTGCCTCTTGGCTCTCATGCCAGTAATAGCAAAGCGATGCGCCTCATCCCTGATTTGCGCTGTCAGTAGAAGCGCTGGACTTACTAAACCAAGGGTCATGGATTCACGCTGATCAGCGAAGATGAGAGTTTCTAAACCAACTTTTCTGCCATCGCCTTTGGCAATGCCCACAATCATGTGGATGTCTAGACCTAATTCATCAAAGACTTCCTTGGCCATGCTGACTTGCCCTTTACCTCCATCCACCAAAACAATGTGCGGCTGTTTTTCTGGAGGAATCTCTTGAAAGTTGGCGTAACGCCTGTAAAGTACTTGTCGCATGGCAGCGTAGTCATCGCCTGGAATAATGTCGTTGATATTGAAACGGCGGTACTCGCCACTTTGCATGTCGTGCTTGTTATAAACAACACAGCTGGCTTGAGTGGCTTCACCGGAGGTGTGGCTGATATCAAAGCATTCAATCCGTAGATCTTCGGCGTTTTCAAGATCAAGGTTGAGCACCTCAATCAATGATCGCGTTCTGGCCTCTTGCCCGCCTGCTTCTGTGAGGCGTTTGGTCAGAGCTAACTCAGCATTGTTTTGCGCCATGATCAACCAATGCTTGCGTTGGCCTTGAGGCTGCTTAAGGATTTGTACCTTTTTATTGGCTTTGATATTTAAAAGTTCTTGTAACTCATCATTTTCTTGGGAGTCACTGTAATCTTGAATAACCATGACTTTAGGAATGAGTTTGAGTGATTCGGCATCGTCACTTAAATAGTGCTGGGTGATGAATGCTTGCATGACCTCATCACTATTAGGCATGGCGTCTTCTTTGAAGCGACCCATCTTAGGAAAGTAAGCTCGATCGCCCAGATGACGACCACCTCGCACCATGGCTAAATTAATACAAGCTAAACCACCCTTCATCGCAATGGCTAAAATATCAACATCACCCTCACCATCAGCAACAGTGTCCATGGATTGCTGTTGTAGCACTTGTGATAAATCTGCAATACGGTCACGCATCATGGCAGCTTGTTCAAACTGCATATTGTCACTGTAGGATTGCATCGCCTGCTCGAACTCAGCCATGACGCTGGCGTGGTCACCCTCTAAGAATTGAACTGCCTTGTGAATGTCTTGTGCGTAGTTTTGTTCCGTGATTCTGCCCACACAAGGAGCGCTGCAACGATGGATCTGATGCAGTAAACAAGGCCTGCTTCTATTTTTAAAAATAGTGTCTTCACAGGTTCTTATCTGAAATACTTTTTGCAGAATTTGAATACTGTTTCTAACCGCCCATGAGTTGGGGAATGGCCCGTAATACTGATGACGTTTATCTACTCTGCCACGATAGTAGGCCAAACGTGGATACTGATGACTAGAGAGCATCACATACGGGTAAGACTTATCATCTCTGAATAAGATGTTGAATGGTGGCGACAGTTCTTTGATGAGGTTGTTTTCTAGAATCAAAGCCTCGGTTTCTGTGCGAGTGACCGTGGTTTCTAAAGAACGAATGCGGGTGACCATGCGCTCGATGCGCGGTGACGATAAATTGCGCTGAAAATAACTGTTAACGCGTTTTTTTAAGTCTTTGGCCTTACCAACGTATAAGATTTGTCCTGCTTCATCGAAAAAGCGGTACACACCTGGCAAACCAGGTAATTTTTTAACATCATTTAAGAGGGATTCAGGGGTCTCATTCGACATGCGTTGGGATATCTTTTGTCAAATCGTCGATAACTATGGTGATGCTGGTGTTTGCTGGCGTCTGGCCAGGGCCTTGTCACGATTATCGTCCTCATCTGTTAATAATGTTGAATGTGATGATAGTCGTATTCGTTTATTTTGCGATGATTTAAATGTTTTAAATGTGATTGCCCATGGCGACGCTGTGGGTCATGGCGCCAGTTTGGGTATCGAGGTCTTGCCATGGTCGGCTGCAGAGTCACCAGTCATCTTGGCATCGGTGGGCGATGTGGTGATCGAGGCGTTTGCCTGTCATTTACCCAAACCATACATTGAAGCCATGGTTCAAAAAACGTCCAAGAAGGCTTTCGCCAAGCCACCGATTTGGATCAATCTAGAGTACCTCACGGCAGAGGCTTGGGCAGATGACATGCATTTGATGCCCTCTCCGCAAAACAATGGTCTGAGCAAGTATTTTTATTTTCCGGGCTTCACCCCTAAAACAGGTGGTGTGCTCTTGGGTGATTGGGATGAAGTTAGTTCTGGTAGATTTAATTCTGGTGGATTTAAATCCGCTTCCCCGTCTTTGTCTTTGATCCTTGAGTCATGTAGACCAAGATCAAAAAAAATATCTGTCTTTCATTACAAACAAGCGCCACTGGATGCTTGGTTAGATTCAGTGAATCAAGCCGCTTTAGCTCATGGCGAGATGGTGGATGTGTTTTTGTGTGCCGATCAAAATGTGTCTGAAGCTACACAAACAGCATTCTCTTTAGCGAATTCCGCAGTGAAGTTAATTCAACTGCCTTTCATCCCTCAAGAAGATTACGATTATTTGCTGTCCGTTTGCGACATTAATTTGGTCCGTGGGGAAGATTCTTTTGTACGCGCTCAGTGGGCAGGTAAACCATTCATCTGGGATATCTACCCACAGTCGGATTTGGTCCATGAAGTGAAATTAAATGCCTTTTTAGAGCGCTATTTTGAGGCTTCGTCTGCTGAACTCAGATCTACTGGCTTGGCGGCCATGAAATGGTGCCCTGCTTCGGATTGGTGGCCTC
>CAXNHG010000081.1:0-4612 GCA_964202085.1 Polynucleobacter sp.
CCTTGGAAGAAGCTTTGATGATTCAATCGGCAGATGTTGATTTCATCGTTGCTCAAGGGATGGAAGCGGGTGGTCATCGTGGTATTTTTGATCCAAGTGGTGTTGATCAGCAACTGACTGTGAGAGATTTAATTCGGGAGCTTGATTTACATCTGCAAATACCTATTGTGGCAGCGGGCGGCATCATGAACGGACAGGATATTCATGGAATCATTCGTGCCGGCGCAGCGGCTGCGCAAATGGGCACAGCATTTTTGGTCGCTACTGAAGCGGGAGCAAGTCCTGCGCATCGTCGCTTTGTATTGACCAGGCATGAATTGGGCACTGCTTTCACGAGGGCTTTTTCAGGTCGTCCCGCACAAGGAGTTAAGAATCAGTTCATGTCATTAATGGAAGGTAAAACTTATTTGCCTTTCCCTGTGCAAAACAATATGACTGCGCCAATAAGGCAGTGGGCGGCAGGTCAGGACCAAGGGGATTACCAAAACCTTTGGGCTGGAACGGCTTACGCTAAAGCACGTGCGATGTCAGTGGCTGAGTTGATGACAGTTTTGTCAAATGAATACCAAGCGGCGGGGAAGTAATTGTGAGCCTTCAGAAACTTGATCACGTTCAGCATTCATTGCAAGCTTGGTTAGATGGCAGTGGCAATTCAGCCGAATTAATTGAGATATTTCGGATATTTTGTAAAGATAGTCAGTTGCCTGAAAAATATGGCGCAGCTCTTGAGAATATTTTATCTAGAGTAGAGTCGTCATCACTCTTTACAGAGGAGAGCTGCTCCTTCAGTAAAAAAGACCTGGCTAATGCTTTGAGTATTTGGTTAGAAAAGGTTCGGCAATATCATTCTAAGGAGCATCCATGATAAAGCGACCTCTGCAGTTGATGGTGTGCGCAGCAACTTTGCTCGCGGTCAATCCGCTTGCAGCTTTGGAGTTTTCTGATATTGCCAATGAGGGCGAAATCAAATATTTAAAAACCCGCCCTGATCCAGGGGCGTACAGCTATGAATCTAGGGTGATGATCAGCCCGCAAAGTTTGGATTCTGGGGTGGTGACCATTGCCACCTGTCATCGCCAATTGGATCCAATCAGAAAAGTGGTGATTGTTTTTAATGAAAATAGAATTAAAAAGATCACAGTTAAATCGCTAGAAAAAATGAACTCAGCAGAAGTCAAAGACAATCGCGTGACCCTCACCGATGTCGAGCGCGGCGCCTCGATTTGTATTGATTTGGAATCAAGGGCTTTGGATAAAGTATCGTCAGAGCAATACACCTTAAATGCCGGCCCCTTGATGCGTCGTTACTTCGATGGTTACTTGCCAATGAGTGCAGTTTTGCGCGTTGATTGGCCTAAAAATATGCTGGCGCTAGAGAAAATATTCCCTGTGGCACAAGATGGTGTGGCGATTCAGCAAGGCAATGATGGCATTCAACTAGAAATGATTTTTGCCGGCAAGATGACCGCGCAAATTCACTTAAAAAAGCCTCAGTAATCAATCTGGACTGAGCTCATCACTTAGGTGGATTGAGTTCGTCGCTCAAGCGCTTCCTGGCATTATTCAGCTTGGTCCAATGAAGTATTGAAAACACAAACATGGGGATCAAGGCAACAAAAATCACTTTGGGTATAAAAATGACTGCCCAGCAGCAACCCATGGCGATGCCATAGGTATAACCAGTATCAATCGGCTGACTGATTCTCTTGTTTTCATACATTCGAAGAAAGCCAGTCTTGATCGATTTGAGTAAAAAGAAGAACCAAATCACATTGAAAACAGGTATCAGTAGCAACCAGGCCATGCCAGGGGCTTGAGTCCGGCATTCGGGATCAATGGCCTTGATGGTTTTGCTGATGGCCCTGATATAAAAAATAAAAGTAACAAAAGGGATGATGATCAATAAGGCGGTAAACAAATTATTACTCCTGCGTCTCTTTTTATAAGAAAATACCACGTATTCATATTAAAGAAGCATTGCCCATTATGTCCATACTTTTAAACGCACAAGAAACTCAATTGGTTCTGGTTGACTATCAAAGCAAATTGATGCCTGTCATCCATCAGGCAGAACAAGTACTTGCCAATGCCGTGCGTTTGGCAAAAATTGCGAAGTTATTGCAACTACCCATCATTGGCACTGAGCAAAACCCAGAAAAATTAGGGTCCAATGACGCTCAACTGAAATCACTTTGCCAAAAGACTCTGACCAAGATGTATTTTAGCGCTTGCGCTGATGGTTTGGTCGATGAATTAAGAGCACCGCCTAAGCCGATGGGGAATGCCAGAAGTTTGCCCAAGCACATCCAGCGCAAACAAGACGATCATGGTGAGAAAAACACCATTTTGATCGCGGGATGTGAGACCCATGTTTGTTTATTGCAAACTGCTTTAGGCTTGCTCGATGAAGAATTCGATGTGTGGGTTGTGACTGATGCTTGCAGTTCTCGCACAGAAGCTAATCGTGACGCTGCGTTTGATCGCTTGGCATCCAACGGGGCGGAGCTCGTGACTACTGAAATGGTGGTCTTTGAGCTCTTGCAATCTTGTGAGCACCCTCAGTTCAAAGAAGGTCTAGCGCTCATCAAGTGATGCTTGTTTAGCTCTCAGCTAAGCTCACAGATAACTGCATGAGATCATCGGGATAAAGCCAGCGCCATTCACCTTCAGCCAGGTCAGTGGGCAGGCGATATTCACCAATCGATAGGCGATGCAACTCAGCCACGTGATTGCCCACAGCTGCAACCATGCGTTTGACTTGGTGATAGCGTCCTTCAATAATGGTCATTTCTAGAACTCTGCTAGAGCGCTGCACGCAGGGTTTGGCAAAGCAAGGCTTGGGATCGTCGTCTAAAACAACCCCTTTTAAAAGATGTTGTAGTTGTGCTTCAGTCAAGTCTTCTACAGCAGTGATTTGATACACCTTACCAATATTCTTTTTTGGGGTGGTCATGCGGTGAATAAACTGCCCGTCATCAGACATCAAGATCAAACCAGTAGTGTCATGGTCTAGGCGACCCACACATTGAATGCCCCGCTCAACTAAAGGTTGCGGGAGTAGGCCATAGATGCTCGGATGATGGCTGGCTTTGTGGGAGCATTCATAGCCCACTGGCTTATGAAAGGCCACATAGGCTTTTTCATGAAATTCCCATGTTTTGCCATCTACTTCAAGCTGTAGATTATCAGTCAGCATTCTTTCATCAGGGTCCTCGGCCAAGATACCATTGACTTTGACAAGTTCAGCATAAACCAAGTCGCTGCAATAGCGACGCGTCCCAAAGCCTTGGCTAAATAGGATTTTTTCTAAAGAAAGAGGTTTTGCCATGCTGAGTAAAGAGTACCTATAATGGTGAAAAGCGAAATATTACAGCGTCATTTGCTTCAATTACTGAATCCCTGGGGAGATGATAGTGCCAGTTATTACCAATATCGAAGATTTACGCATTTTGCACAAAAAAAGAACGCCAAAAATGTTCTATGACTATGCGGATTCTGGTTCTTGGACTGAGTCTACTTATCGCTCAAACGAATCTGACTTTCAAAAGATCAAGCTACGCCAAAAAGTAGCTGTGAACATGGAAAACAGAACGACCAAAACAAAAATGATTGGTCAAGAAGTGGCTATGCCTGTCGCATTGGCTCCAACTGGTCTCACTGGTATGCAACACGCTGATGGCGAGATTTTGGCTGCGAAGGCTGCTGAGAAGTTTGGTGTGCCATTTTGTTTATCAACCATGAGTATTTGTTCGATTGAAGATGTGGCCGAGCACACCACCAAACCTTTTTGGTTCCAACTCTATGTCATGAAAGACCGTGGCTTTATCGAACGTCTGATTGATCGTGCCAAAGCAGCCAATTGTTCAGCGATAGTTTTAACACTTGATTTACAAATCTTAGGTCAGCGTCATAAAGATATTAAGAATGGTTTGACTGCCCCGCCAAAGTTAACGATTCCAAACATCATCAACATGATGACCAAGCCACGTTGGTGCATGGGGATGTTGGGAACACAGCGCAGAACTTTTAGAAACATCGTTGGACACGCTTCGGGTGTGGGAGATATGTCATCTTTATCATCTTGGACAGCGGAACAGTTTGATCCAGGCTTGAATTGGGGTGATGTTGAGTGGATTAAAAAACGTTGGGGCGGCAAACTCATCATCAAAGGTATTTTGGATGAAGGTGATGCACGTTTGGCCGCTAACTCTGGTGCTGACGCTCTGATTGTTTCTAATCACGGTGGGCGTCAGTTAGATGGCGCCGTTTCAAGTATTCGAGCATTGCCTGGGATCGTTGATGCGGTCGGTAAAGACATTGAGGTATGGATGGACGGCGGCATTCGTTCGGGCCAAGATGTTTTGAAAGCTTGGGCATTGGGTGCCAAAGGTACTTTGATTGGCCGTCCTTTCTTGTACGGCCTAGGTGCTATGGGTGAGGCTGGTGTGACCAAGTGTCTTGAGATCATTCACAAAGAATTGGATATCACCATGGCTCTTACAGGTCACCGAGATATTCATAACATCACGAAAGATATCCTTTATCCAGGCACTTTTTAAAAGACCTGATTCTCAAAGATAATCACTGAACAATAAGCGACCTAGGTCGCTTA
>CAXNHG010000082.1:0-4592 GCA_964202085.1 Polynucleobacter sp.
TTGAAGCGATTGTGGGAGCCATCTTTTTGGATTCTGGCTTTGAGGCTTCCAAAAAAGTATTGAGAAAATGGTATTCACAAATTCTGGAGCATGTTGATCCAAGAACTTTGGGTAAAGATGACAAAACTCTTTTACAAGAATACCTTCAAGGCCATCAATTACCTTTGCCAATTTATACCGTGTTTGCAACCACGGGTGTGGCCCATAACCAACAATTTGAAGTTGAGTGCTCCATCCCTAGCTTAAAGGTAACGCTAAATGGTAAAGGTGCATCACGCAGAGCTGCTGAGCAAGCGGCAGCCAAATTATCCTTAGATGCTGCACAAAAGATTGTTTCCCAATCTGGCAGAAAGCCTAAAAAAACTAAAGCAACAAAAAAGAAAGTATCTTTAGTCACGGCTAAAGATCCTACTGATGATCAACTGAATTTAAAGTTGAAATCAGAGTAAAGCAATAACTCAAGGAATAGTCGATGTCATTTCGATGTGGAACCGTAGCACTCGTAGGACGCCCGAACGTAGGTAAGTCAACCTTGCTCAATGTATTGGTGGGCCAAAAAGTCAGCATCACTTCCCGCAAAGCTCAAACAACTCGCCATCGTATTTTGGGTGTTAACACCACTGAGACCGCGCAGTTTATTTTGGTCGATACACCAGGATTCCAAACAAAATATAACAACGCCATGAACAAAGTCATGAACCGCACAGTGAAAACCACCATGGCGGATGTTGATGTAATTCTTTTTGTGGTTGAGGCCGGTTATTGGAGCAAAGCGGACGAGCAAGTGCTTGAGATATTGCCAAAAAATATTCCGGTGGTTTTATTGGCTAATAAGCTCGATGTGTTTGCCTCTAGAGCCGACGCCCCAGAAGATCGCGATCAAAAGCTATTTACCTTCATGCGTGAGATGAGTGAGAAGTTTGAGTTCTCAGAAATCATTCCCATGACTGCCAAAAATACGGACGATGTGAAGCGCTTATTGGGATTCTTAGAGCCATACTTGCCTGAGCAAGAAGCGATTTACGAGCTAGACATGTTGACTGATCGTAGTGAGAAGTTTTTAGCTGCCGAGATTTTGAGAGAAAAAGTATTTCGTCACACCGGTGATGAGTTACCTTACGCCAGCGCAGTGATCATTGACCAATTCAAGATGGATGGCAAGATGCGCCGCATTGCTGCCACCATTTTGGTGGACCGTGATAGTCACAAAGCCATGGTGATTGGTGAAAAAGGCGCAAAACTCAAGCGCATCTCCACTGAAGCTCGCCAAGACATGGAAAAGCTGTTTGATGGCAAAGTATTTTTGGAAACTTGGGTCAAGGTCAAGAGCGGTTGGGCCGATGATCGCATGATTCTGCGTGAGCAGGGCATAGAGTAACCCACGATCATGTCGACTCGCGTCAACGATGAACCTGCCTTTGTGCTGCACAGCATCCCGTACAAAGAAACCAGCTTAATTCTTGATGTATTCACACGCACCTATGGACGCATGGCTTTGATTGCCAAAGGTGCCAAACGTCCGCATTCTGTCTTGCGTCCAGTCTTGCAACGTTTTCAGCCCTTAGCGGTGTCCTGGAGCGGTAAAAGTGAACTGCGCACCATGACCAAAGCAGAGTGGTTGGGAGGTGTACCTCCATTGGTGGGCGATGCTTTGTTGTGCGGCTTTTACCTCAATGAACTCTTGGTCAAATTCATTGCCAGAGAAGACTCTTATGAAGACTTGTACGAAGAGTACGCTAAAACGGTTCACCTGTTAGGTCAAGATCCTAAAGAGCTAGAACCTATTCTGCGACCCTTTGAGCTCAGCCTATTAAAAGAAGCCGGCTTTGCAGCAGCACTGAACTTTTGTATCGACACTCAAACCACTCCTGAAGAAGATGAGCATTACGTTTATCAACCAGAGAGAGGTATTCGTAAGCTCCAAGCGGATGATCCGGGGCATTGGCCTGTGATGACTGGCAAACACCTGCTTTGCATGAATGATAAAAACTATCAAGATCCAGAAACCCTGATTCAAAGTAAGGCGCTCACGCGGTTCTTGTTGGGCCTGCACCTACCCGATCAAGCCATGATGACTCGCCAGATTTTGATTGATTTGAAAAAGATCTAAATAGCACCATGGTCATTACATAGGCATAATTCACCACATGTCACAAAAACCTAAAAACATCATTGATCTAGGTATCAACATTGACCACGTTGCCACGCTCAGAAATGCGCGCGGCACTCATTATCCAGATCCTTTGAAGGCTGCTCAATTGGCAGAAGAGTATGGCGCTGATTTGATCACCTTGCATTTAAGAGAAGATCGTCGTCATATCAAAGACGCTGATTTGATAGCAATGCGCCCCTTGATCAAAACCCGCATGAACTTGGAGTGTGCTGTCACGCCTGAGATGATTGAGATTGCTTGTCAGGTGAAACCACATGATGTTTGTTTGGTGCCAGAAAAGCGCCAAGAGGTTACAACCGAAGGTGGCTTAGATGTTATTGGTAACTTTGACAACATTAAAAAATCCACACAACGTCTCTTGCAAGCTGGTATCACGGTTTCAATCTTCATCGATCCTGATGAGCAACAAATCATCAAGGCCAAAGAAGCTGGTGCGACCGTGGTTGAATTACACACTGGTAAATATGCTGACACGACAGGAGCTGAGCAGGCCAAAGAACTTGAGCGGATCAAAACGGCTGCTAAGTTCGGTTATTCCATTGGTTTAAAAGTAAATGCAGGGCATGGTTTGCATGAAGGCAATGTTGAAGCAATTGCAGAAATATTAGAAATCGCAGAATTGAACATTGGGCACGCGATTGTGGCTGAGGCTGTTTTTAAAGGTTGGAAGGCTGCTGTCCAAGACATGAGAGCTCTCATGCAAGGTGTCCGTCAACGTGCAATGAATCAGAAGCATTGATCACAGATTAATTAACGACATCCATCATGATTGCAGGCATTGGTACTGACCTATTAAATATTGATCGCCTTAAAGCGGCTTATCAGCGCACCAATGGTCGTTTGGCTGAACGTATTCTTGGACCTGATGAAATGCAGGTCTTTAAAGCACGCTTAGCTCGAAATGAATCAAGAGGCATGGCTTACTTAGCGACGCGCTTTACCGCCAAAGAAGCTTTCTCTAAAGCCATTGGCTTGGGGATGCGCAGCCCTATGTCTTGGCGAGTCATGCAAACCCTGAATGATCCCAGTGGTAAGCCCATCATCAAATGTTCTGGTAAGTTACAGACATTCATGGAAGAGAAGTTCTACACTGCACAAGTCAGCATCACCGATGAAGTTGATATGGCCATGGCATTTGTGATTGTGATTTATGGCACCCCTGTGGTCACTGGCGTGACTAATCCGAAAGATTTATTGGGCTAAAGGCTAAGAGTTAAGAATCAAGTAATAAAAAAACTAAACAAATAAACAAATAAACAAATCATTCATTTAAAACCATATGAGCAAATTAAATTCATTCAATGCAGGCCCCATTGTTCTTGATATTCTTGGTAAAACTCTTGATCAAGAAGATATTCGCCGCATTGCGCACCCTAAAACTGGCGGTGTGATTTTATTTGGAAGAAATTATCAAGATAGAGCTCAGTTAACTGCTTTAACCAAAGCCATCAAGTCGATTCGCAGTGATGTGATGATCAGTATTGACCATGAGGGCGGTCGTGTTCAGCGCTGTAGAACAGATGGCTTTACACATTTACCCACCATGAAAAAGTTGGGCGATATTTGGGGCAACCTTGGTAAGAAGGCGACAGCTGAGCACGCATTAAAAGCCATGGAAGCCGCAACAGCTGCTGGCTATGTATTGGCATCTGAGTTGAGAGCTTGTGGGGTGGATTTTAGTTTCACACCTGTATTGGATTTGGACTTTGGACGCAGTGGTGTGATCGGTGACCGGGCTTTTCATCGCGATCCGCAAATCATAGCCACACTCGCCAAGAGCCTCAATCATGGTTTGCAATTAGCGGGTATGGCTAACTGTGGCAAACATTTTCCAGGTCACGGTTTTGCAGAGGCAGATTCACATGTGGCCATTCCTGTGGATGAGCGTTCTTTGAAACAAATCTTGAGTGATGATGTAAAACCATATGAATACTTAGGCCTTGGTTTGGCATCAGTGATGCCAGCTCATGTGATTTATCCAAAAGTTGATAAAAATCCAGCAGGCTTTTCTAAGACTTGGCTGCAAGAGATCTTAAGAAAGAAATTACAGTTCACAGGCGTGATTTTTAGTGATGACCTATCGATGGAGGGTGCGTCAGTGGCTGGAAGTGTGGTTAAAGGTGCAATGTTGGCGCTTCAAGCAGGGTGTGATCAAGTCTTGATTTGTAATCGTCCCGATTTGGCTGATCAGTTGCTTAATGAGCTCACTTATGATGAAAAAGCTTATCAAGTATCTCGAACCAGAGTTCAGAAACTGATGCCTACATCAGTGGCGATGACTTGGACAGAACTTCAGGCAAGCCCAGATTACCAAAGAGCCAAACAACTTCTAAAAAATCTGAAATTGATTGCTTAAATATTTAAGCTGGTCTGACTCTGGCGGTCAAGGATTCTGCGCCCCCACGTTCTTCTAATGCAG
>CAXNHG010000083.1:0-4548 GCA_964202085.1 Polynucleobacter sp.
TGAGCAACTGACCAATACCGATGGGCGCTCCCGTCAAAGTAATCTCAGGAATATCATCTGGTACCCCACCTTTGGCGCGATGATTGAAATCTTCTAGTGCTTTTTCAGAAGCGCCGGCATCGTGGAAACGTGTCACGATTTCTTGGGCCAAGGCCACTTTAAAGTCACGGGGATTTCTGCCAGATAAAACTTCTTGTTTCATTTTGGCGATCTCAGCAAGCGGCTTGAAAGAAAGTAACGTGAAATAGCTCCACATCAACTCATCAGAAATACTCATCAACTTACCAAACATTTCACTTGGAGCCTCACTGATACCAATGTAGTTATTTTTAGACTTGCTCATCTTATCAACGCCGTCTGTTCCAACCAGTAAAGGCATTGTCAAAATACATTGGGCTGCTTGACCATATTCTTTTTGTAGCTCACGACCAACCAACAAATTGAACTTTTGATCTGTGCCGCCTAATTCCAAATCACTTTTTAGAGCAACAGAATCATAACCTTGCATCAAAGGATACAAAAACTCATGCACAGAAATAGGTATGCCATTCTTGTAACGCTTGGTAAAGTCATCGCGCTCCAACATGCGGGCAACCGTGTACCTGGCTGCCAACTGAATCATACCTCTGGCGCCCAATTGATCGCACCACTCGCTGTTGTATCTCACTTCAGTTTTGCTTGGGTCTAAAACCAAGCTGGCTTGCTGGTAATAAGTTTCGGCATTGACGGCGATTTCTTCTTTAGTCAAAGGAGGGCGCGTTGCATTTCTACCAGACGGGTCACCAATCATGCTGGTGAAGTCGCCAATCAAGAAAATAACGGTATGGCCCAAATCTTGTAGTTGGCGCATTTTGTTCAAAACAACGGTATGACCCAAATGAATATCAGGCGCCGTTGGATCTAAGCCTAATTTGATCCTTAAAGGGGTTTTGGTGGCTTCGCTGTGGGCTAACTTGACCATCCACTCCGCCTCAACTAATAATTCATCGCAGCCACGTTTTGAGACCTCCATGGCCTCTAAAACACGGTCCGTGATTGGATATTTAACTTGTTCTGTTTTATTCTCGTTAGCTAAAGACATAATCTATCAGTTACATTAATTTCTTAGAGCATCATTGTCGCACCACTTAAGAGTCAACCCTATGAAGAATTACTATATTGGTATTATGTCCGGAACCAGCATGGATGGCATTGATGCTGTTTTAGCAGAAATTTCCGAAGACGGGCAGTCTGCTGTTTTATGCCACAAAGATGTTACTTTTGAGAAAACCCTCAAAAACACTTATTTTGATCTTCAGGCCCCTAGCCAGAATGAGCTGCACAAAGAAGCTCTGGCTGCTAATCAATTGGCCCAGCATTACCATTTAGCATGCATTGCGATTCTTGAGGAAGCAAAACTTCAGCCCTCAGATATAAGCGCTATTGGCGCCCATGGTCAAACCATTCGCCATCAACCTCAGGCACATGATGGCATTGGGTACACCAAACAATCTCTTAATCCTGCCTTGTTGGCAGAACTAACTGGTATTGATGTGATTGCTGATTTTCGCAGTCGAGATATTGCAGCTGGCGGCCAAGGCGCCCCCTTGGTGCCGGCTTTTCATGCAGCACAGTTTGCTTGCAATGAAGATTTGGCCGTATTGAATATTGGTGGCATTGCAAATCTAAGCTTGATACCGGCCAATCGTGAAGAAAAAATGATTGGCTTTGATTGTGGCCCAGGCAATGTGTTGATGGACCACTGGATCAAACAATCGATTGGCCAATCTTTTGATGAAAATGGTCAATGGGCCGCCAAAGGGCAAGTGATTCAAAAACTCTTAAGCAGCATGCTTGATGATGATTACTTTAAAAAAGCTCCGCCGAAAAGCACAGGTAGAGATTTATTTAATCCTGAATGGCTCCAGCATCATTTAAAGATCAATGATTGCCTCAATCAAAAACCAGAAGATATTCAAGCAACCCTATTGGCACTTACAGTTCATTCAATGGCTCATGCTTTAAAGCAACATGGTCCAAAAACAAAGCGGTTACTGATTTGTGGTGGCGGGATCAAAAATAATCGCCTCATCACACAAATAAAAAATACCTGCGCCTGGATCCCTCAAGAAAATATTCAAAGCACGGCTGTCAGAGGTATTGACCCTCAAGCCGTTGAGGCGGCGGCCTTTGCTTGGTTAGCTTGGGCGCACCAAAGAAAACAGCCAGCAAATTTGCCGGCTGTGACTGGTGCTAAAGGTTTGCGCATTCTTGGTGCGCACTACCCTGCTTAATTAATTAAGCTGAGAAAGAGGATCCGCAACCACAAGTTGTTGTGGCATTAGGGTTCTTGATCACAAATTGTGAGCCATTGATATCTTCTTTGTAATCAATCTCTGCGCCCACCAAATACTGGAAGCTCATTGAATCAATCACCAATGTCACGTTATCTTTGGTCACTAATGTGTCGTCTTCATTCACAGCTTCATCAAATGTGAAGCCATACTGAAAACCTGAACAACCACCACCTTGCACAAATACGCGCAATTTCAAATCTGGGTTACCTTCTTCAGCGATCAAATCAGCTACTTTAGCCACGGCGCTGTCAGTAAAAACCAACGGCATTGGTGGTTCTAAATTTTCGGTACTTTGTGTTGTTTGTGTTGTTTGTGTTGCGCTCATCATGGACTCCTTTTAATACATAAGTTCTATTGTAGGCTTCAATACCATTAATTGCTGTAGGGCTTTACGGTAATAGGGCAATATGACTTAACCCAGTATTCTCCGGCAAACCAAACATCAAGTTTAAGCACTGAACCCCTTGGCCAGAAGCCCCTTTGACCAAATTATCTTCAACCACCAAGATAACCAAGGTGTCTCCACCTTGAGGACGGTGGACAGCAATTCTCAAAGCATTACTACCTCTTACTGATCTTGTCTCAGGGGTGCTGTCAGCAGGCATCACATCAACAAAAGGCTCGCCCTCATAAAACTGCTCAAAAAGACTTTGATAATCAACATCTTTTCCGTCAGGAAGAATGCGGGCATACAGGGTTGAATGAATACCTCTGATCATCGGGGTTAAATGAGGCACAAACGTCAACCCTACCGTTTTGCCACCAGCAATGGCTGATAAGCCCTGACAAATCTCAGGGTGATGTCTATGACCCTTCACGCCATAAGCCTTGAAGTTATCGCTGGCTTCGGCCATCAAAGTGCCAACCTCTGCCTTACGTCCAGCGCCTGAAACGCCAGATTTTGAATCAGAGATCAAGCTATTCAAATCAATCAGATTTTTACCGCCTGTTGATTTTGGTGAAATCAAGGGTGCAAATCCCAACTGGACTGAGGTTGGATAGCAGCCTGCCAAACCAATCACTCTGGCTTTCTTAATTGCTTCACGATTGATCTCAGCCAAACCATAAACCGCCTCAGCAAGAATCTCTGGGCACGCATGAGGCATGCCGTACCATTTTTCAAATTCAGTGGTGTCTTTAAGGCGAAAGTCTGCTGCCAAATCCAATACTTTGACGCCCGCAGCCAAGAGTTCTTTGGCTTGCGCCATAGCAACCCCATGGGGGGTGGCGAAGAAAACTGCATCACATTCTGTGAGCTTGGCATCTTCTGGCTTAGAAAAACAAAGGTCTACCCTGCCTCTTAAGGAAGGGAACATTTCAGCAACAGGCATTCCAGCCTCTTTACGGGACGTGATAGCCGTTAATTGAACCTCTGGGTGCTGAGATAACAAGCGCAGTAACTCAACGCCTGTATAGCCTGTTCCACCTACTATGCCAACTTTAATCATTTAAATCCCCCAATATCTCTATTGTAGAAAAGAAAAAGCCGCGCAGTGCGCGGCTTTTCGTAGAACAGCAAAAAAATTAACGTTTGCTGAACTGTTTGCGACGACGCGCGCCATGCAAACCAACTTTTTTACGCTCAACTTCACGAGCATCACGAGTAACAAAACCAGCTTTTGAAAGCGTTGGCTTCAAAGCTGCATCGTAATCGATTAATGCACGTGTCACACCGTGACGAACTGCACCAGCTTGACCAGTTTCACCACCACCCGATACGTTGACTTTGATGCTAAAAGTTGTACCGTGGTTAGTGAGCTCTAGCGGCTGACGAACAATCATACGTGATGTTTCGCGAGCAAAGTATTCAGCAATTGGCTTGCCGTTCACAAGAATTTCACCTTTACCAGCCTTGATGAATACGCGGGCTACTGAGCTCTTACGACGGCCAGTACCATAGTTCCAGTTTCCAATCATATCGGCTCCTTAGATCTCAAGAACGCTTGGCTGTTGAGCCGCGTGTGGGTGGTCAGCTTCTGCGTAAACTTTCAATTTCTTGATCATTGCATAGCCAAGCGGGCCTTTAGGCAACATGCCCTTAACAGCCTTCTCGAGAGCACGACCAGGGAAACGAGCTTGCATCTTGTCGAAGTTAGTTTCGTAGATGCCGCCAGGATAGCCGCTGTGCGTGTAATATTTTTTATTCAAGCCCTTAGTGCCAGTGACGCGCAACTTAGAAGCATTGGTGATGACGATAAAGTCGCCTGTATCA
>CAXNHG010000084.1:0-4546 GCA_964202085.1 Polynucleobacter sp.
CTGATCACAGAAGAGTCAAATTCCAAGCGAACTACTTCTGCATGATCAGTCCTCCCACTGCAAACCGCGTCATAGTTGGCATCAGCAGCTTTGCCACCAGCGTAGCCAGACTCAACACGATGAACTCCTCTCACGTGCTGATAAACAGCCTCTAAACACCAAAAACATCCGCCACCCAATGTTGTCTGTTGATTCATATTGTTAATTCCTATGTCAATACTGTCATGTTAATACTCTCAGGAGTAACGTGCTTGGGGCAGGGGTATTAAACTTCTCCATATTAGTCAAATCCCTGATTTTTTCTTCAATCAATTCCTCATATACTCCTAATATCTAATTACCGCTAAGATTTCATGAACGTCCTCCAAATACAACTTGAAGAATTGCAGCAAGCCTTTGCGCATGAACCATCACCCAGCTTTGCTGAGCGCAAAGAGCGAATTGAGCGGGTTGTGGCAATGATTGATAAATATGAAGCCAACTTATGCAAAGTGGTTCATGCTGACTTTGGCAATCGCCACTCAGTAGAAACACGCCTCACAGAATTGGCGATGGTGCGCCAAGCGGCCAAATACACGATCAAGCATCTCAAGTCTTGGATGAAGATGCGTGACATTTCTTTACCGATGCACTTAAAACCATCCAAAGCTTGGACTCAAGCCCAGCCAAAAGGGGTGGTTGGCATCATCAGTCCTTGGAACTACCCTATTCAATTGGCTTTAATTCCAGCAATTTCCGCTCTGGCTGCTGGCAATAGGGTTTGGTTAAAACTGTCGGAGCGCTCCCCTAGAACATCAGGTTATCTCGCCACCATCATTGGAGAATTTTTTCACCCCCTCGAGTTTTGTGTCACAAATGGCGGAGAAGATGTTGCTCGTGAATTTTCTGAATTAGCATTTGATCATTTGTTTTTTACTGGCTCAACTGCTATTGGTAAGCGAGTGATGAGGGCTGCAGCTGCTAATCTCACGCCACTAACTCTAGAACTAGGTGGTAAGTCACCAGTGGTGATCGATGATGATGCCAACTTGGCAGACGCTGCCACAAGAATCATTTATGGCAAATTAATCAATGCCGGACAAACATGTGTTGCTCCCGATTACATTTTGATCAAGCATGAGTTAATTCCAGAACTAAAGGTTGTCTTAGTTAAAGCTGCTGAATCTTTATTCAAAGACCCCGCTGAAATGACTCGTCCAATTGACAAAGAGCAGCTATCACGTTGGCAACAACTGGTTTCTGATGCAAGCAGTAAAGGCGCCCAAATACACCCTCTCTTACCTGAGTCAAGAGACCGCCCTTTCACTCCAGTGATGCTGACCCAAGTACCTCCGCACAGCTTGGTCATGCAAGAAGAAATTTTTGGGCCTTTGTTACCGATCATCGGAGTGTCATCCAATGAGGATGCGATTGAATTTATCAACACAAAAGATCATCCATTGACCATCTATTGGTTTGGTAAAGATAAAAATTCTTTAAGAAACTTAATCTCAAAAACTCATTCAGGCAGCGTGACTGCCAATGACACACTCCTTCAGGTAGGCGTTGAACAAATACCTTTTGGTGGCATTGGAGCAAGTGGCATGGGTGCTTATCATGGTCAAACTGGCTTTGATACCTTCAGCCATCTCAAACCAGTACTTCAGGTTCGCGGCTTATTGGGTATTCGAGCATGGATGGGAAGCAAATTAGCCCATCCACCTTACAACAAGACCACAGAACGATTGTTGCGCTGGCTTAAATAGAAGCGTAGATGTGCGCAGCTAGCTGATAGTGACTTGCAGCCTCAAGAGAGTCTTCTAAAGCTTCGTGCAGCTTGGCCATATTCATGTGCGCACTGGCTTTTAGCAGAGGTTTTGTTTTTGGATCTTTGATTACGCCCTGCAAACTTGATTTGGCTTTACCCCATAATTTTTGAGCCAAGCACACCTTGGCCAAAGCCAAAGAGAGCGCAGGCTCACTGGGGTACTTCATCATCCAAGCTTCAATCTTTTGCACCAATGCCAGAGTGGTCGAACCAGTTGGTAAGCAATCTGGATAAATGGCGATTAATGATTCATCCCATTGATCATCCAGCGACTCCTCAATGAAACCACGAGCAATCTCTTGCTGATCAGCAGCTAACAATCCCTTGGCCATCACCAGCGCAACCTTAGAGGCTTTTCGATCAGCTTTAGGTAAATTCTTCCAAATGGCCAGCAGTGCTTGATGATCCGTGGACTTTTCTTGGACCAATTTAGCCACAGCCTCTTGTACTGTTTTTTGAGCCAAGACCGGATGAATGGCTTCACGCTTACCCAAGCTATGGCTTAACTTTAAGACCTCATCCCAACGCTTGAGTTGCTGATTGGCTTTGAGCGCAATGCGCTGAACAAATAACTGTCTGGCGCCACCCTTTTGCAGTTGCTCAATGGTGGCAAGAGCCCCCGCTGGATCATTTGAATCCATCTGCATATCTGCCATAGCTACTAATCTGGCTTGCTGTTTGTTGGCAGACTGGATTTTTGATAACCATTGATCTCTCAAATCGTAGCGATTCAAACGATGCGCGGCTCTGGCTGCTAACAAGGCAGCAGTTTCTGATAATGCTTGATTCACACTGGCCGCTTCTGCTGCTTTTAAAGCCTTTGAAAAACGTCCGGCAAAAATATCTTCAACTGCCTCAGATAACCACACAATTGCACGAGCTTCACGCTGCTTACGACGATACAAGGCGGCTTGCTTTGGCAAATCTAATACCACAGCAAAGGTTCGCCAAGCCAATAAGCCCACGATCAATATACTCAACACAGCCACAATAAAAAGATTGAGGCTGGTGTCTAAGCGATATGGCGGGAAGTAAATGGTGATGTGACCAGCATTACCGCTGGCAAACAAGGCCAACAAAACTGCTGCTGCAAATAAGAAAGCTAGCCACAATGCGCTACGCATCTTCACTGACCCTTGCTCATTGGAATTGATTTGGATACTTCAGTGCGAAGTTCACCAATATTTTTCTGAATCTGTACTACTGAGCTCGCTTGCGCTTGGAAATGTTTTGCAATCAATTGCTCTACTTGGATTAGGTCATCTCTGCTTGCTTGTGGCAGTTGAGATAACCAGGCAAGTCTTGCGCTCAATAAATGAAGTCTTAATTGCTGACGAATCAAATCCTGGGCCGCTGGGGTCATGGACACATCCTTCACATCACCCACCACCTGAATGCGCATCAACTGGTCACCCAGACCTTGAATAGCCGCCATTACTTTTTGAATAACAGTTTGGGTTCCAACGCTACTTGCAACAGTTGGGGCAGTTGCTACCGGAAGAGCATTCATGGGCAACTGCGCAACCTGGTTCAACAATTGATTCAATTGATTGGCTACGGGCGCTAGATTCTTTTGATTTTCTAAAGAGCTTTTTAAGGCCAAATTGATTTCAGCTTCGTTAGTCAATACTTTACTTAACTGAGTTTCAAGTTCTACAACTCTGGCGTCAAGTTGGGCTGGGCGATGGTAAAGGCGCAAGCCACCCTCAATCACCAACCAAACAAGACAAATAGCAATGGCGATCCACAAAGCTCTCCACAAGCCTTTGCCCAAAGCTTCTGACTGAGCTTGTTTAGTAGTTTTGGTATTTACTTGATCGAGATCTGCGGCCATTTCAATTCCTAATTTTTATTGGAGTGCCATTGACCAATTTTGACAAGCAAATGATCATCCCCTGGGGTGCACCAATCGACATTTTTAAAACCTAGTTCATTGCATACCTGAGCTATTCGCCCATGCGTACACAGCATCATAGCTTCATTTAACCAAGACTCTGCCCATGATGAATTTTCTTTTAAAAATTGAGCAAAATATCGTGTCGCTTCAGAAGAAGTCAGAATACATATCGAGTCATTGGGAAGTGATTTTTTTAAACCAAGCCAAGCTGGCGCATCATCGGCCAGTGGTATTCTTTTGTAGGTGGCCACTGAATGTATTTCAGCACCTTGCAATAAAAATTGCTCACCAAGCCAGGCTCTTCCGCCAATACCCTTTAGAAAAAGAATCTTTTTCCCTGCCCAAGATGTTTGGGCTTGATTTAAGATCTCCCAAAGACCTTCTGAATCCCATTCACTTGGATTATTAGGTGCATGAATGATGTACCCATTCTCAGCTGTGATGCCATGATGGCTCAGCGCTTCTAAGCTGCCCCCACCCACCACTGCTACCGGAAGGTTTTTTGGCCACGCCGTTTGCAATAATCGCATCGAACATTCAACAGCATTGGGACTCACAAACACTGCTAAATCAGTGACTGGTAAAAGCTCTTTGAAACGCTTGGCATCTGCGGGGTTTTCATTGGGAACAATAGACAATAAAGGCAGCTGAATTTGTTCCAAGGTCGGGAACTTTTGATGCAATAACTCTCCCAATCTTAGAGACTGTCCTAGTGGGCGAGTCAGAACAATATGGGGCATGAGCTATAAACCTTGATTACCTTGGTGGCAATAAATCTTTAGCGCCCTGAGCAATCAACTCGTCGGCAACCTGCAAACCTAACTTGTTTGCATGATCCATGC
>CAXNHG010000085.1:0-4541 GCA_964202085.1 Polynucleobacter sp.
GGAGCTGATCTGCCAGAGGGTGTTGCCACTGAAATTTTGGCCAAAATTAAAACAGCCAGCCCTGGCGATTGGGAATCCGGTCTTACTTTACTGGCCAAGCAACTTTTACAAGATGGCAGCCGAGATGTGTTCAACGTCTTGGAAACCAAATTTGAGAAAGCTGTTCTAACAGCAGCATTAGAAGTGACCAGAGGTCGTCGTGTTGAAGCTGCTGAGCGTTTAGGTATTGGCAGAAACACGATCACCAGAAAACTTCAAGAGCTGGGCATTGATACGTAAATTATTCAACCATCTTGAGTGCGTTCATAATAGAACGATTATTGTGAATTAAAGTTACTTATGCCTGCCATTCGTCTTGCCACTTGGAATGTCAATTCCATCAAAGTTCGTTTACCTCATCTTTTGCAGTGGTTGACTGCGCAAGATGCCATGAAGGCCCCAATTGATGCCCTTTGTCTTCAAGAGCTCAAACTCACAGAAGATAAATTTCCATTTGCAGAGTTAGAGGCGGCTGGTTATTACTCTTTAGTTGCAGGACAAAAGTCTTATAACGGAGTTGCTATCCTGTTGCGCAAATCCTCTTTGGCTGCGATTGCTCAGGATGTGCAAACTGCCTTTTTATCTCCCGTTAAAAACAATCCCAAATTTGCTGATGAGCAACAACGCTTACTGGCTGCCACAGTTGCTTTTAACGGGAGGGCTCCAATCAGAATCATTTCAGCCTATTTTCCAAATGGGCAAGCACCAGGCACAGAAAAGTTTGCGTACAAGCTTGATTGGTTAGCCGGATTGCATGATTGGCTCAGTGAAGAAATGGAAGAGCATTCAAGGATTGCTTTATTAGGCGACTACAACATTGCCCCTGAAGATCGAGATGTGCATGACCCCAAAGCATGGGAAGGTCAAAATTTAGTATCTCAAGATGAGCGAGATGCTTTCTTGGGTTTGATTGAGATGGGGTTTTGCGACAGCTATCGGCTTTTTGAGCAGGCTCCCAAAAGCTTTAGTTGGTGGGACTATCGCATGATGGGCTTTAGAAGAAACGCGGGCGTTCGCATCGACCATATTCTTCTGAGTGAAGCATTAAAAAATGACTGCATAGCCAGCTCCATTGATAAAGCTCCTAGAGCTTGGGAGCAGCCATCTGATCACGCACCTGTGATTACGACCTTAAGCTAAACCACCATGCCTTAAAAGGGCATCAATCTTTGGTTCTCTGCCTCTGAATGCTTTGAATGATTCAGCAGCTGAGCGACTGCCACCAACTTCAAGAATTTCTTGTCGATATCGCTCACCTGTGGCTTCATCCAAAATACTGCCAGTTTTCTTCGCTGCTTCTTCAAATGCTGCGTATGCATCTGCAGACAATACTTCAGCCCACTTATAACTGTAGTAACCAGCTGAGTAACCTCCTGCAAAAATATGGCTGAAGGTATTAGGCCATCTGGATAAATCAGACTGCTTGATCACATGCACTTGATCATTGATTTGTCTTGATAGTTGCAAAATATCCTCAGGTTTCGCTGAGTGCGGGTCAAAGCTTGAGTGTAGGCGCCAGTCAGCTAAAGAAAAGACTAATTGTCTTAAAGTGCCCATGCCATTTTGAAAATTCTTAGCATCAATCATTTTTTCGTAAAGAGATTTTGGCAAGGTTTCGCCAGTCTCTACGTGAGAGGTCATCTTTTCTAAAACTTCCCATTCCCAGCAAAAGTTTTCCATGAACTGACTAGGTAATTCAACTGCGTCCCATTCAACGCCATTAATGCCTGAAACACCCAAAGATCCAACTTGAGTCAACATGTGATGCAAGCCATGACCGCACTCATGGAACATGGTGATCACATCATCATGACTGATAGTAGGTTGCTTTGTGACACCGTTAACCGTCACTGGAGCAGGGAAGTTACACACCAAATAAGCCACAGGCGTTTGAACTGTGCCATTAGGGAGGATTCTTCGACCTCTGGCATCGTCCATCCATGCACCACCTCGTTTACCAGGTCTTGCATAAGGATCTAAATAAAAATTAGCCAGAAGCTTTCCAGTCTTGCTCAACACTTTAAATGATTGGACATCAGTATGCCAAACTGGCAAAGAGTCCTTTTCAATCTTCACACCAAATAATGTTTGTACAAGTCCAAATAAACCATCAAGTACCTTTGGTAAAGGGAGGTATTGTTTGACTTCGTTTTCAGAAAAAGCATAACGCACCTGCTTGAGCTTTTCTGAGGCAAACGCCATATCCCAAGGCTCAAGACTTGAAAGAGCTAAGTCATCTTTAGCGAAAAGTTGTAATTCTTCCCAGTCTTTTTGACCATGAGTTTGACCTCTCTTAGCAAAGTCAGTTAAAAACTGATCTACCTCTGACACAGTTTTTGCCATTTTTGGCGCAAGACTCAATGCAGCAAAATTTGCAAAACCAAGCATCTTTGCTTCTTCGTCTTTTAGACGAAGTTGGGTGAGCATATTGTTTGTGTTGTCCCATTCTTTTTTGCCACTGTCAAATTGTTCCGATAACTCTGAAGCTCTGGTGACATAGGCTTCATAAAGTTTTTTTCTAAGAGCTCTATTTTCGGAAAATTGCATGACCGGAAAATACGACGGAAAGTGCAGCGTGAATGCCCACCCAGTCAGTTCTTTGGATTCAGCCGTTTGTTTGGCTGCAGCGATCGCATCTTCAGGCAAGCCAGCCAAATCCTTTTCATCGGTGATCACATGCACAAAATGATCTGTTGCATCCAAAACATGATCGGAAAACTCTTTGGATAATTGCGCTTGTTGATCTTGGATTTCAGCAAAGCGAATCTTTTGATCATCCGATAATTCAGCGCCACCCAAACGGAAATCTCTTAAAGAATTCTCAATGACCCTGCGTTGAGCGCGATCTAGTGAGGGGAACTCGGCTGCTTGACTTAAGACTTTATATTTTTTGTATAGCTCTAAATTTTGGCCAAGGGCTGTCCAAAAAGCGGTGACCTTTGGCAGCATTTCTGCATGAGCTTTTCTGAACTCCGGGGTATCAGCAACATTATTCAAATGACTGATCACTCCCCAAGTGCGCCCAAGATTTTCAGTGGCATCTTCAAGCGGTTCAACTAAGTCGAGCCAAGTAGCTGGAGTGGATGGTTTTAAGGAGGCATCAACCGCTTTTTGAGCTTCAGACAGTAGTTGCTCGATAGCAGGTTTGATGTTGACAGCCTTGATAGAGCTGTATTCTGGAAGGCTTTTGCCAAAGGCGAGTAATGGATTATTCATACTCGATATTATGTCCCGAAATTAAAAAAAGTTCAGGTAAAGAAGTGCTTATGCCCAAGGGGTCTTTAAGCTTTGACTCTTTCAGCAGCCTCAAGCGTATTTAGTAAAAGCATGGTGATTGTCATCGGCCCAACCCCTCCTGGAACAGGGGTGATAGCGCTGGCAACATACTTTACTTCGTCAAAATCTACGTCGCCACAAAGCTTGCCGTCAGGCAAGCGATTGATGCCAACGTCGATAACCACAGCACCATTTTTAACCATGTTAGCGGTGATCATTTTCGGTTTGCCAGTAGCTACCACCAGGATATCGGCTTCCTTGGTGTGAGCTGTTAAGTCTTTGGTCTTGCTATTACAAACGGTAACCGTTGCTCCAGCTCGCAAGAGCAACATGGCCATTGGCTTACCAACAAGGTTGGAGGCGCCGATCACAACGGCTCTGGCGCCTCTGATGGGGTAATCAATGTTCTCAAGCATTTTCATACAACCATAAGGCGTGCATGGTCTGAACAAGGGTGCGCCAATCATCAATGCCCCAGCATTAGCCACATGAAAGCCATCTACATCTTTTTCAGGGGCAATGGCTTCGATCACACGATGACTATTAATGTGCTTGGGCAAAGGTAATTGAACTAAGATACCGTGGATTTTTTTATCGTGATTCAATTCATTGATACGGCTAAGAAGAGCTTTTTCGCTCAAATTAACAGGGTGTCTTTCCAATATGGAATACATCCCAACATCTTCACAGGCTTTTACTTTGTTTCTGACGTAAATCTGGCTAGCCGGATCTTCGCCTACTAATAAAACCGCCAAGCCAGGCTTAACGCCTTTGGCTGTCAAGATGGCTGTTTTAGTAGCAATTTCTAGTCTGATTTTCTTGGCAAGAGCATTGCCGTCAATAATTTGCGCAGGCATATTATTTATTTGACTCAGATAGCGCGAGTCTTAGTAAGTCTGCAACGGTATTCACGTTGAGTTTTTCCATGATGTTGGCGCGATGTGCTTCAACTGTTTTGATTGAAATATTCAAATCATCGGCAATTTGCTTATTGAGTCGTCCCGCCACAATTCTCTCAAGAACCTGTTTTTCTCTACCAGTTAGCTTGCTTAAAAGATTTTGGGTATTCTTTTGAGTATCCGCTTTTGTATAGTCGATTCTGGCTCTGGCCAACATCTTTTCAACCAATACTTTTAATTCAGATTCCTTGAATGGTTTTTCAATGAAATCTACCGCACCTTTTTTCATGGTTGAAACAGCCATTGAAACATCCCCGTGTCCGGTGA
>CAXNHG010000086.1:0-4509 GCA_964202085.1 Polynucleobacter sp.
TGCGGTCAGATTGAAAGCCCCTGGACAGCTTGTGCCATCAAAGCAACACGATGGATTTTTTTATGCGCTTTTTGAAAAATGAAAGCTTCAGATTAACAATAAGCATGCGCCAACTATTGAATTGGATTGCTAAGATTTTCTTGTTGACCGCAACGGTCAGCTTTGCGCACGCCAATGATATTAGCTTTAGTAATGTTAATTTGACCCCGCTTGAAAAATCATGGGCTTTGAATGCGGATGTGCAATTAGAGCTCAGCCCCGCACTTGAGCAATTGGTTAACAAGGGGGTGACCCTTAATTTTGTGACCGAGTTTCAATTAACTAAAAAAAGATGGTATTGGTTGGACAACAAGATAGTAGATGTCCAGCGAGTTTCCAAAATATCTTATCAAGCCCTCACCAACCAATATCGAGTGACGCTGGGTACTTTCAGCTTGACTGCTGCCACACTAAAGCAAGCGTTGGCGGCGGTAAAAACAACTGAGAGCTGGGCGGTGATTGATTCGACCGCGGTTGAATCAAATCAACAATATCAAGCGGCCGTCCGAATGCGCTTAGACACCAATCAATTGGCAAAGCCTTTTCAGGTGAATGCCATCAATTCTAGATCTTGGAATTTACAAAGTGATTGGCACCGGTTTGATTTTGTACCAATGGCACAAGCACTAAAGGCGCAGCCAGCCCTGCAATCGCCAGGAGCTCAGCCATGATGAGATTATTGGCTAAACCCTTTTTAATCGGCGTTGTAGTATTTTTAGCGCTGATTTTATTATTACTGTTGGCCTTTGCGTCCGCCAACACATCTTTCTTTGATCAATATTTTGCTTTGCTATATGCCGCCAATGTATTGATCGGCGTTTTATTTTTGCTTGTGATTATTGCCCTGGTTTTTAATTTGGCCATGCGCTTGCGCCACAAGTATTTTGGCTCAAGATTGATTGCAAAGTTGGCGATGTTTTTTGCCTTGGTTGGTGTGCTACCGGGCGCAATTCTTTACGGCGTTTCTTTGCAATTTGTGTCACGCAGTATTGAGTCATGGTTTGACGTTAAGGTCGAGCGGGCCCTGGAGGCCGGCCTGCAATTAGGTAGAACATCAATTGATATTTCGCGCACTGATTTATTGAGCAAGGGCCGAGAGGTTGCTACTCAAATTCAGACGACCTCACGCGCGTCCGGCGAGGGGGCATTGACCTTGTTATTATCTAGACAGCGCGAACAAAACAGTCTTGAAGAAATTACTTTGTTTGGATTGGGCTCCAAAGTTATTGCCAGTGCGGGCCTTGGTTTAAATTCCACTGTTTCTGAGATGTCTCAAGCTGATAAGCTGAAACAAGCGAAGTCATTAGGGTATTTCACGCAGATTGATGAGCCAAACCCCGATCTTTCAAAAAAGACTTACACCATTAAATTATTGATACCAATTGACAATGTTTCCGGAGGCAGCTTGGGCGGATTTAATTTACGATCTCAGTCAGAAGACAGGTATTTGCTGCTGGTTAAAAATATGCCAGAAAGTCTTAGCAATAATGCCTTGGCCGTCCAGAGCGCATACATAGAATATCAAGAGAAAGCGCTTGGCCGTTCAGGTTTACGAAAAATGTATATCGGCACCCTGACAATTACTTTGTTTTTGGCGTTGTTCATTGCAATGGCCCTGGCCTTACTATTGGGCCGTCAGTTGGCCACGCCTTTGATCATGTTGCTCAAGGGCACTAAAGCCGTTGCAGAGGGAGACCTCTCTCCTAAGCCAGAGTTAAATACCGGGGATGAGCTTGGTTTGTTAACCAAGCAATTCAATTTGATGACCAGGCAGCTGTTAGAGGCCAGAAATTTATTAGAAGACTCAAAAACTTTTTCAGAAAGTGTTTTATCTAATTTAACCGCTGGTGTTTGCGTTCTAGATGCGCAATTCAAATTAGTGGTTTCGAATGCGGGCGCCTCTAGAATTTTTGGAACCCCATTGGATGAGCTCATTGGCAAGAGCTTGGGCGGCATTCCGCGCCTGCAAGAATTTGAAGCCGCAATCAAAGATGCATTCAGTGCTCATGGTATTTCTAGTAATGAGGACAGTGACCATTGGCAAAAGCAGATCATTTTGGATGCCTCAAGTCATATAGATTCGCAGCATGACCACGGCATCACTTTATTAGTTCGTGGCACACATTTGCCAAGTGGCTTGTTCATTGTGGTGTTTGATGATATTTCAGAGGTGATCACAGCTCAGCGCTCTATTGCCTGGGGTGATGTGGCAAGACGCTTAGCCCATGAAATTAAAAATCCTTTAACCCCCATTCAGTTGTCTGCCGAAAGAATTCAGCTGAAGTTAAAAGAGCATTTAGATCCGCAGCAGCAAGAATTTCTTGAGCGCAGCACAACCACGATCATCACGCAAGTTGAGGCCATGAAACAAATGGTGAATGATTTCAGAGATTTTGCGAAAACTCCCGAAGCGCAGTTACAAGAGCTATCAATCAACGATTTGGTGCTTGATGTCTTGGGCTTGTATGGCGGCACCCCCGTGCGCGCAGATCTTGACCAAGCCTGTCCCTTGATCATGGCTGATGCGATGCAACTTCGTCAGGTGATTCATAACTTGATTCAAAATGGCCTTGATTCAAGCGCTGAAGCCAACAAAGGCGATTTCTCAATTTTAGTGAAAACAGAATTCTTGCCTTACCCAGACTCAAATGAAATTGATAAGGTTGGCAAAGGCATAGTTAAGTTGAGTATTTTGGATGCGGGCACAGGGTTTGCCCCAAGAATTCTAAGCCGTGCTTTTGAGCCCTATGTGACCACCAAGCCAAAGGGAACCGGCCTAGGCCTTGCCACTGTTAAGAAAATAGTAGATGAGCATGGCGCAAGAATTGAATTACGGAATCGCATGGAAGACAATCAGCTCATTGGCGCTGAGGTGTCTATTTATTTTAATCAACTGGTAAAGCAAAGTTAGTTATGGCAAGTATCTTAGTTGTTGACGACGAGATGGGCATTAGAGAGCTCCTCAATGAAATCCTAACGGATGAGGGGCACTCCGTAGTTGCTGCACAGAACGCAGATGAGGCCAGAAAAGCCCGAGAAAATCTTGAGCCAGATTTAGTTCTTTTAGACATTTGGATGCCTGACGTTGACGGCTTGACTCTTTTAAAAGAGTGGGCCAGCAATGGTCAATTGACTATGCCAGTGGTGATGATGTCAGGGCACGCCACGATTGACACAGCAGTGGAGGCCACCAGAATTGGCGCAGTTAATTTTTTAGAAAAACCCATTGCACTACAAAAGTTATTAAAAACAGTTGAGCAAGCTTTACAGAGGGCGCCGCCTAAAGAGCTGTTTGTTGTTGAAACCAAAAAAATTGACATTAAGGCCGATGGATCTGTACAAGTAAGTAGCAGGGTCGAGGAGTTTGTTGTTGAAGAGGCTGAGACCACCCAAGCTGAATTTAATTTGAGCTACATTGATCTGCCATTGAGAGAGGCGAGAGATTTATTCGAAAAAGCTTATTTTGAATACCATCTCAATCAAGCCTCAGGCAGCATGACACGAGTTGCAGAGAAGACCGGCCTAGAGAGAACACACCTTTACAGAAAACTTAAAGCTTTAGGCATTGATGTTGGCAATTACAAGGGTGAGTAGTTGGCACCCACTTAGTTACGCACGGCTATGAAGATTAAAAAATTTTTTCTATCAAAGATCGTCATATCAGCAGCAACAGTTTTTTTTGCCTCTTTGGTACATGCCCAGCAAGCCACAGTGGTGGTTGCTGCGAATATGAAGCCAGCCATGGATGAGATTTATCAACAATATAAAATGGCAGGCGGGCAAGACCTCAGAATCATTTATGGCTCATCTGGCAATTTTGCCCGTCAAATCCAACAGGGGGCACCATTTAATTTATTTGTGTCTGCCGATGAAAGTTTTCCAATGGCCTTACATCGCCAAGGTTTAACCCTGAATGAAGGAAAGGTTTATGCAATTGGCCGCTTAGCATTGATTGCACATAAATCAAAGAAGTTGAAGCTAAGCTTAAATCCGGAAGAATTAAAAAATCTGATCAATCAAACCAATAAGATTTCCATAGCAAAGCCTGAGTCAGCACCTTACGGAAAGGCCGCAATACAGCTCTTGAACAGTATGAAGCTTGATGAGTTGGCAAAGAATAAGATTGTTTTTGCTGAGAGCGTTTCATCTGTGGCCATGTTTGTGAGCAGCGGGTCTGCAGGATTGGGATTGACGGCATATTCTTTGGCTAAATCCAAAGAGGTGATGCAGTTCACGGATCACCTCTTAATTCCTGAGAATCTCCATGAGCCAATCAAGCAAAGGATGGTTTTGTTAAAGAACCCCCCTAAGGCAAGCGTTGATTTTTATGCCCATCTGCAAAGCGCCAAAGCAAAGGATGCTCTTCGGACCCATGGATACTCAAGCCCTTAAGCCCGGCCTGCGGCTTGGGGCAAAAAGCCTTTTATAGTACAATTCTCGATTCTTGGCCTGGTAGCTCAGTCGGTAGAG
>CAXNHG010000087.1:0-4481 GCA_964202085.1 Polynucleobacter sp.
TAAAAACGTTTAGCCCTGAATCCACAATTACCGCAGGTATAGCGAGCCAGCGTATTGGTTCTTTGTTTCAATAAATCAAAGGATGCTTTGAATTCTTGAGCCGCTTTGGTGTCTTGAGCCACCTCGGCCATGGTCAAGCGAGCCTGCGCTCTCAGAGCCATCGCGCTCAAGCTGGGGGTATGACGCATGACTTCTGTCATCAATGATTCAGCCTGAGGCACGCCGCGCAAAACCATCACGTGTTTGAAAGTGATATCCAATAACTCTCCACCAGCTTGAGTTTTTAAAGCATCGACAAGGACCTGAAGACCCTCTTCAACTTTACCAAGCACCTGATGCACATCGATCCAACGATTGGCCAATAAATGTAGGTAGGCCGGATGATTTTTTGCAATCAATGCCCAAACCTCAATAGCTTGAGTGAGTTGATTCTGCGTCACCAAGCAATCACCTTGCAAAATGATGGCCCGCGGATGATTAGGAAAGGCTTGCATCGCTAAACCGACCTGCTTTGCAGCATCAGAAAGGTCTTTTCGACGCAATGCCTCATCCGCTAACTCGCAATGAAAGTGAGCAATTTCTTTTTCACGGCCCTTGTTTTGCAACCCATCTAATTCTTGGGTTGCCACGATGGCTTTAGCCCAGTCTTTTTCAACTTGGTACATTTCAAGAAGGCTTTCTTTTGCAGGAATGCCAAATTTACTTTGCGGGCTAACCTGATTTAATGAGATCTCTGCGCGATCCAATATGCCAGCCCTTAAAAAATCACGGCCCAATTCATAGGCAGCATGATCACGGTGTCTTGACGATAAGTCATCTCTGTTTGCTAGGTGCTGATGCACACGTATGGCACGCTCCGTTTCACCACGTCTTCTAAATAGACTTCCTAAGGCAAAATGTAACTCGGCGGTCTCCGGGTCTAACTGGGCAATTTGAATAAGCGCATCAATGGCTTTATCAGGCTCTTCATTGAGTAAGAGGTTTAGTCCTTTGAAGGTCGATTTCTGTTGAGCCAAACGCTCAATTTCATTTTCACGCTTTTCTAAACGCATATCCCAGCGCGCCCCTATCCAACCCAAAGCAAAAACAATTGGGAGAGCAAATAACCACCAGGTTTCTATCTGCAACACGATTTATCTGCGATCTTGTTGTAAACGGCGAATCGTCAGGCCACTGAGCGAGGTCAGTAAGATGCCCGCCATGAATACGATGAACAGCACAAGTATCAATGGAATATCCCAATTGATGCCTGGAATAAGCTGAAAGTTAACTGGATGAGTATTACCTATTGCCAGCAATACTAAAAATATGAAAATAAGGATTCTTCCAATGATCCGCAATGCTCTGAATGCGGCATTCAGAAAAGCGGTCATTCTTTAGAGTCGTCTTTCTTAGAGAAATCAACTCTCTCACGCAACTCTTTACCTGGCTTAAAGTGTGGCACATGCTTAGCCGGAACCATAACAGCTTCACCAGATTTAGGATTTCGACCTTGGCGGGGTGGGCGGTGATGCATGACAAAGCTTCCAAAGCCACGTAACTCGATGCGCTTACCCTCGGCCAATGCTTGCGACATGGTGTCGAGCAATGTTTTTACGGCCAACTCAACATCCCGCGGCAATAGCTGTGGGAACGCCTGAGCTAGTCGCTCTACCAATTCTGATCGGGTGATTGTGAATGAATCACTGCGTTCTAAATCGTCCATAACTCAACAATATTCTTTTTTATTAGTTACCTTGATTGTCCATCTTGGCTTTTAGCAACGCACCAAGATTCGTGGTGCCTGCACTAGCTTCGTTCTGCAACTTACTTATGGTTTGTTGCTGATCGGCGCTATCTTTGGCCTTGATCGATAAATTAATACTACGTGACTTACGGTCAATATTGATGATCATTGCATTCACAGCGTCACCCTCTTTGAGCAAGTTACGGGCATCTTCAACGCGATCTGTTGATATCTCAGAGGCACGCAAATAGCCTTCAACTTCATCCGCCAACAAAATCACAGCACCCTTAGCATCAACACTCTTCACAGTACCATCAACGATACTGCCTTTGTCGCTGGCCGATGTGTAGTTGTTGAATGGGTCACCAGACATCTGTTTAATACCCAATGAGATGCGCTCTTTTTCAACGTCGATAGCCAAAACAACTGTCTCAACTTCGTCACCCTTTTTGTACTTGCGAACAGCCTCTTCGCCAGTCTCTTGCCATGACAAATCTGATAAGTGCACAAGACCATCAATGCCACCTGGCAAGCCAATGAACACGCCAAAGTCAGTAATTGACTTGATCGCACCAGTTAACTTTTCACCTTTTTGATGTACACGAGCAAATTCGTCCCATGGGTTTGCTTTACATTGCTTCATACCCAAACTGATACGACGCTTGTCTTCATCAATGTCAAGAACCATCACTTCGACTTCAACGCCTAACTGAACAATCTTACTTGGCGCAACGTTCTTGTTTGTCCAATCCATTTCAGAAACGTGCACCAAACCTTCGATACCAGTTTCAATTTCCACGAATGAACCGTAGTCAGTCAAGTTGGTCGCCTTACCGAACAAACGTGTATTTGGCGGATAACGACGTGCGATACCTACCCATGGATCATCGCCTAATTGCTTGATACCCAATGACACACGGTTTTTATCTTGATCGTACTTAAGAATTTTTGCTGTTACTTCTTGACCAACAGTCAACATCTCACTCGGGTGACGAACACGACGCCACGCCAAGTCAGTGATGTGTAACAAGCCATCAACACCGCCAAGATCCACGAACGCGCCGTAGTCAGTGATGTTCTTGACGATACCTTGGACCACAGTACCTTCTTTAATATTTGAAAGTAGCTTAGCGCGCTCTTCACCCTGGCTAGCTTCAACCACTGCACGACGAGACAACACCACGTTATTACGCTTGCGATCAAGCTTAATAACTTTGAATTCCATTGTTTTGCCTTCGTATGGAGATGTGTCCTTGATAGGACGCGTATCCAACAAAGAACCTGGCAAGAAGGCACGGATACCATTCACCATCACAGTTAAACCACCTTTTACTTTGCCTGTCACGGCACCAGTAACGAGTTCGCCCTGCTCCAAGGCCTTCTCTAGGTTCAACCAAGAAGCTAAACGCTTCGCTTTGTCACGTGACAACACTGTGTCGCCGTAACCGTTTTCTAAAGCGTCAATCGCTACAGAAACGAAATCGCCTGGTTGAACTTCAACTTCACCTTGATCGTTAAGGAATTCCTCAACAGAGATAAAAGCTTCAGATTTCAAACCGGCATTCACCACTACGAAGTTGTGATCAATACGCACAACTTCAGCGGAAATAACTTGGCCAGCCTTCATATTAGAGCGGGCTAGGGATTCTTCAAATAGAGCTGCAAAAGATTCAGACATGAGTTTTCACTATAAAGCCGTCAAAAAGACTCGACGGGTTAGATTGCACATACCAGCACTCGCGTTGCAAGGACTGGCTCCTTGTTTTCTTGATAGCAATAAACTTTTTTAATTAGTTTGATGCCACTTCAGAACCTGATTCACCGCCTCTTCGATCGTCATTGACGTGGTGTCGAGGTGATGAGCCCCTTCAACAGCTTTTAGTGGCGAATTGCTACGATTGGCATCGCGCGCATCCCGTTCACGTAAATCCTGCAAAAGGACCTGAATATTAGCAGAAAAGCCCTTAGCTATCAATTGTTTATAGCGTCTGTCAGCTCTAGCCTCAGGACTAGCTGTTAAAAAGACTTTAGTGGCCGCATCCTTAAAAATCACGCTGGCCATATCTCTGCCATCGGCCACCAAACCAGGATTTTGGCGAAAAGATCTCTGCCTTGCAATCAAAGCATTTCTGACCCCAGTATGAACAGCCACCTCAGATGCACGCTTACCCATCTCTTCTTGGCGAATTTGATCAGTCACATCTTCACCCCCTAGAAATACTCTATCCCCTTGAAAATTAACATTTAAATTTTCAGCAATGGGGATCAAGCCTGCCTCAGAAGCCGTTGAAACACCCACCTTAAAACTGGCCAAACCAACCAATCGATAAAGAGCACCACTGTCTAAATAGTGATATCCCAAGCGCTCAGCAATTAACTGAGCAACCGTTCCCTTGCCAGAAGCGGTGGGTCCATCAATGGCAATCACGGGGATTAAAGTATTGGTGTTTTGGGTCATTTTTGATAAATTTTAGGTCTTAAAGCCTGATTGAAAGCTTTGGATAAGTATAAATATTTCTTAATATGAAATGATCAATGTTGCAATTTAGCCACAAAATCGGCGATTGATAGGCAAGAAGTAAGTCCTGGAGATTCCATTCCAAGAGAATTTATCAATTTTGCACCAATAACAATGACATCGCATTCAAAGTCATGTTCAGTTTTCATGATTGAGTCAATTAGATTGATTTTGCGATTTGAGAAAATTCTTTGAAATACTCTGGGAATGTTTTGGCCACACAAGCAGGATCATTGA
>CAXNHG010000088.1:0-4409 GCA_964202085.1 Polynucleobacter sp.
GAGAAGTCAAAATGATCTGGAAGTGCCATTTCTTGAAACTTCAGGCCATTAGACTTGAGTAAATCAAAGAATTTCTTTGGATTACCCAGTCCTGCAGCAGCTAATAATTGCTTGTCAATATCTTCAGCAGGATTCAATAGTTGGGTGATCTCATTCAAAGCCATCCGACGAGACGGTGCTATGAGTTGATACAGTTGATCTGTTTTAACAGGCAGCGCAAAATTAGGAGCGTCCTGAAAGTAGGGCGGCATAGCTTCAGTTGCTGCAGCTTCAGCAATCCCAATATTCAAAGTGAAGTCGCGCGGGCGATTGGGTTTTTCTCGAAGAGGCCCTGCAGGCATCAACCATTGATTACCTTCTCCCCTGTCATCGCGTATGACCAGCTCAATATCTCTTCCACCCTCTCTGGCAGGCCAGCGTTTGAGTTTGTAATGCTGTAAACCATCATCGCTGATGACCACATTCACCTCAGGATGTTTGACCAATAATGCTTTTGCTGCATCGACACGGTTGCTATGAACCATGATGGGGGTTTTTTGATGGGCTAATTCCTGGGCCATGAAGCAAGGCTCATCACCTTGCTCCGATGGCAATGATTCCGGAGTGACTTCCTCAGGGGTTAACTTTAGATTCGATAAATTACTTTGATAGCCTCGAGAAATAATTCCTGGCTTAAAGCCATGAAGATGCAAAGCTTTTGCAATGGCTAAAACGGTTGGAGTCTTACCGGTGCCTCCCACGCGAATGTTCCCAACAATCACAAGCGGTACTGGAATGCAGTGGCTTCTGAGTATGCCAAAATCATAAAGAGCTTTTCTAAGATTTATGAACCAGCCAAAAATAAAAGATACAGGCCACAGCAACAGAGCTTTTAAACATTTTTTTCCCCAAAATGCAGGAGCTTGTATATATTTTTTCTGGCTCATGATGCCAATGCTACTTTGACTTTGATTGAGTGGCAAACACGATGTTCGGCAAATTTGCGTTGCGTGCCGCTTCCATCACTTGCATCACAGCTTGATGGGGTGCTTTACCATCCGCGGCAATGATCACGACTGGACCATTGTCACCACCAGCATTTTTAGCTGACTGAGTCAAACTTTGTGCCAACTGATCAACGGCCACTCGCTTACCGTCAATGGCCACTCGACCATCTGAAGAAATCGCAACAGAAATATCTTTAGGTTTGCTTTTTGATGGAGCACCTTCAGCAGCAGGCAGAGTGATGGATAACTCTTGATAGCGTGTGAAAGTTGTAGAGATCATCAAGAAGATCAAAATTACCAACAGAACATCGATGAAAGCAATTAAGTTGATTTCAGGGGCTTGCTGTTGACTGCTAGAGGAGTTTAATTTTCCTGAGGAAAAAAGGCTGCGATTATTTTGGCGAAAAAGCATGGCAGCTGAATCAAATATTATTTAAGTGAGTGAGTATTTTTTTTGCAGCCGAGTCACACTCTCGTTGGCGCTTTTCAGCCATTGCTTTGAGACCTCTCCAACCTGCATAGGCAGGAATCGCAATTAACAAGCCAAAGGCAGTGTTATATAAAGCAATTGAAATACCATTGGCTAATTGTTGAGGATTGGCACCAACGCCTTGATGACTGCCAAAAATTTCAATCATGCCAACAACCGTACCAAATAGACCCAATAAAGGAGCAATTGTTGCAATCGTTGCCAAGGTACCCAAATAGCGTTCCAACAAAATAGCGACAGACTCAGCAGCATCTTGCATCGCTGCAATGATTTTTTCTTCTGAGGCACCTTGTGCTTTTTCTAACAGGGCTGCTGCCAAAATCTGTCCAAGGGGCGCAGCATCTGATAATGCTTTTGTTGCGTCCTGAGCGGTTTTGGGCTGTTTGAGAGCCCCTGAACTGGCTAGTTGAATGGCACCCTCCAATAATTGGGGTGGAGCTATCCGTTTTGCCTGTAAAAACCAAATTCTTTCCAAAAGAATTGCTAAAGCAAGAATGGATATGATCAATAAGGGCCAAACTGGCCAGCCAGCAGCAATAAGAATTGTGTACATACCCTATACTTTAAACGATGGAGTTGTGTGGGGCTCAAAGGTTTGCGGGGAAAGGCATCAAGCTTGTGGATAACTATGTGAAAAACTTTCTTTAAGATGCACGCTAAACCCTTGATTCTTTGTTGTGGGCGCAAATTTTTAATAATTATAAAATGAATAATATTATTAAAATCAATAGCTTGTATGAATTCGATTGGTTTTAATCGGAGTTCGGGGAAAGTACCCCAGTTTTTAATTGGGCCTGTGGATAGTTTTTAACCGCAAAGCCATGTAGTTACTTATTTGACTTGGACAAATGACCGAAATATCAAAAGAACTTATTGGGGTTGGGGATCTGAACCGCGCTATTGCCAGTATTTTAGAACAGGGCATTGGTAGCGTATGGGTTCGAGGAGAGGTTTCTAACTTCAAAGCCTATGAAAGCGGGCACTGGTATTTCTCTTTGAAGGATTCTGAGGGTCAAATTCGCTGTGTCATGTTTCGCCGTAAAAATGGTCAAGTGGGTTTCTTGCCCAAAGAAGGTGATTTAGTTTAAGTGGCCGCTAATATTTCAATGTATGTTCCGCGTGGGGATCTTCAACTAAACGTAGGCATGATGCGCAGGGCTGGTCAAGGTGGTTTGTACGAAGCCTTTTTAAAGCTCAAAGAGAAGTTGGGTAAAGAGGGTCTTTTTGATGAAGATGCCAAGCGACTCCTCCCAAAACATCCAAGGCGCATTGCAGTCATCACTTCACCACAAGCTGCCGCTTTGAAAGATGTTCTAAGCACCTTGGCCAGAAGAGCGCCTCACATACCCGTCACAATCTTTCCAAGCTTGGTTCAAGGGGTAGATGCACCCCCAGCCCTAATCAAAGCTCTGGAAGCCGCTTATGCAGCTCATACAGCAGATGAGATAGACATCATTCTCTTGGTGCGAGGCGGCGGCAGCATTGAAGATTTATGGGCGTTCAATGATGAGAGCTTGGCCCGGGTGATTGCTCAATCTCCAGTGCCCTTGGTTTCTGGTGTTGGACACGAAACTGATTTCACCATCGCAGATTTTGTGGCTGATTTACGTGCCCCAACACCAACAGGTGCTGCTGAGTTAGCGACTCCTGATCGACAGGCTTTACTTCAAGACTTGGCTACCTTCAGTCAGAAAATGTCAACGCGCGTTAGCCAAAGAATTGATAAAGAAGCTCAGCGTTTAGATCAATTGTCACTAAGGCTTTCTCATGCGTTACCGAATGCTGATCGAATGAGAGAAAAGATTGAACAATTGACCATGCGTTTGGATCAATCTTGGCAAGTCAGGATCAATACTTTTTCAGAAAAACACCGTCACTGGTCTAGTCATCTAGAGCTTTTAAGCCCACAAAGAACCTTGGACAGAGGCTACGCGGTTCTTTTGAATAACCACGGCCAAGCTTTGCGCGACCCAAAGAGTATCAATCAGGGCGATCAAGTGGACGTTCATTTGGCTTTGGGCAGTGCTCAGATTGAAGTATCAAAAGTGAGCCTTTCTGCAAAAACAATTTCAAAAGAATAGAATAACGCTTTAGTTCAGTCACACCACTCAAGAATCAATAGGAGATTTTATGGAGCACACATTGCCGCAGTTACCTTATGCACTAGATGCATTGGCACCACACATTTCTAAAGAAACATTGGAATTCCATTACGGTAAGCATCATCAAACCTATGCCACAAACTTGAATAACTTAATCAAGGGCACAGAATTTGAATCAATGAGCTTAGAAGACATCGTTAAAAAATCTTCAGGTGGTGTGTTCAATAATTCTGCTCAAGTGTGGAACCACACTTTTTACTGGATGGGTTTGAAGCCAAACGGTGGCGGCGCACCAACAGGCGCCTTGGCTGAAGCGATCAATGCCAAGTTTGGATCTTTTGATAAATTCAAAGAAGAATTCACAAAGTGTGCGGTTGGTACATTTGGTTCAGGTTGGGCTTGGTTGGTGAAGAAGTCAGATGGCACTCTTGATTTGGTTTCAACCAGCAATGCCGCAACACCTTTGACAACAGATGTTAAGCCTTTGTTGACATGTGATGTTTGGGAGCACGCTTACTATGTTGACTACCGCAATGCCCGTCCAAAGTACGTTGAGGCATTCTGGAATTTGGTTAACTGGGACTTCGTAGCAAAGAATTTTGCTTAAGTTCTAAGCGCCAAGTAACTTTAAACAAAAAACCTCTTGGTTGAAAGACTAAGAGGTTTTTTTATATGGTTCTAAAAAACTAACTGCGGCAACTAAAAGGACAATAATGCTTAGTCCCTGAAGTTATTAAAGTTCAGTGGCGCTTCCTCAACATCTTTGCGAAGTAATGCCATGGTTGTCTGTAGATCATCTCTTTTGCCACCGGTGACACGCACCGCATCACC
>CAXNHG010000089.1:0-4390 GCA_964202085.1 Polynucleobacter sp.
AAAACATTGCACCCGATGGTTCATGGTGGTTTGCTGGCTCGCCGAGATACCCCAGAACATATGGCGGCCATTAAAAAGCATGGCATTGAAGCAATTGATATGTTGGTCATCAACCTCTATCCATTTCAAAAAACTGTTGCTCAGCATACTTGCTCGTTTGAGGATGCGATTGAGAATATTGATATTGGTGGCCCTGCGATGTTGCGTGCAGCAGCCAAAAATCATCAGGATGTCACCGTGCTGATTTCTCCATCTGACTACGATGCGGTTTTATCTGAAATGCGCGCCAACAAAAATGAAGTTTCATTTAAAACAAATTTCGCATTGGCTAAAAAAGTGTATGCCCACACCGCTCAATACGATGGCGCGATTGCAAACTATTTATCCAGTCTTGGTGATGATTTAGATCATGCTAACAGAAGTGCTTATCCGCAAACTTTCCACCTTGCTTTTGATAAGGTTCAGGAAATGCGCTATGGTGAAAACCCACATCAAAGCGCCGCTTTCTATAAAGATACTCAAGCAGTCGTTGGTGCTTTGGCTAATTACCACCAATTGCAAGGTAAAGAGTTGTCATACAACAACATTGCAGATGCTGATGCAGCTTGGGAATGCGTTAAGAGCTTTGGCGCCACCGTGACTAGTGGGCAGCCTGCTTGCGTGATCATCAAACACGCCAACCCTTGCGGTGTTGCTGTTGCAGCATCAGCACTTGAAGCTTACCAAAAAGCCTTTAATACTGATTCAACCTCAGCTTTTGGCGGCATCATTGCTTTTAATCGTCCGTGCGATGGTGTCACAGCAGAAGCTGTTTCTAAGCAATTCGTGGAGGTGTTAATTGCTCCGGTATTTACACCAGAAGCATTAGCCATATTTGCCAGCAAACAAAATGTCCGTTTATTAGAAATTGAATTGGTCGAGACGATCAACCCTCAAAACATCAAACGTGTTGGCGGTGGTCTTTTAGTTCAAAGCCCTGATGCTAAGAACGTTCTTATATCTGAGTTGCGCGTGGTAACCAAGCGTCAACCTACTGCAAAAGAAATGGAAGACCTGATGTTTGCTTGGCGTGTTGCTAAATACGTTAAATCTAATGCAATTGTTTTCTGCGGTGATGGCATGACTCTTGGTGTTGGCGCTGGTCAAATGAGTCGAATTGACTCAGCCAGAATTGCCAGCATCAAAGCACAAAATGCTGGCTTAACTCTACAGAACTCTGCGGTAGCCAGTGATGCCTTCTTCCCCTTCAGAGATGGTTTAGATGTGGTCGTAGATGCAGGTGCTACTTGTGTGATTCAACCAGGCGGCAGCATGCGTGACGACGAAGTGGTTGCTGCTGCGGATGAACGCGGTGTTGCAATGGTTTACACCGGCATACGCCATTTCCGTCATTAATCGATGCGAATCTTAGGCATTGATCCAGCACTTCGCGTCACAGGTTTTGGCGTGATAGAAGTACAGGGTCAGCGTCTTCATTACATTGCATCTGGCACGATTGAAACTGGCGGCACAGAAATACCAGTGCCACAAAGACTGGCCACACTGTATGCAGGCATTCGTGAAGTGGTCGAATTGTATAAACCCAATGCGGCATCAATGGAACAAGTATTTCTGAACGTCAATCCAAGGTCCACTCTTTTATTGGGTCAAGCTCGTGGAGCTGCAATCGCCTCTTTGGTCTCAGATGGTTTACCCATGGTTGAATTCAGCGCCCTAGAGGTTAAAAAAGCCATCGTAGGTACCGGCAGAGCCAGCAAAAACCAAGTTCAAGAGATGGTCAAGCGTTTGCTCAAACTCAACAAGATTGCTGGCACAGATGCCTCCGACGCTCTTGCAGTCGCAATTTGTGCTGCTCATCATCGAGAGCTCAACGAACGTCTTCACCAATTTCGCTAATCAGCTTAAGATGTCGACATGATCGGAAGAATTCAAGGCACCTTGATTGCCAACAGCCCACCCAGATTAATCATTGATTGCCATGGTGTTGGCTATGAAGTTGATGTTCCTATGAGCACCCTCTATCAAATGCCATCATTGGGACAGCAGGTCACCTTGCTAACGCATTTTGTCGTCAGAGAAGATGCTCAACAATTATTTGGCTTCGCAACAGAGTCTGAAAGAGAAGCCTTCAGAGCGCTGATCAAGATCAGCGGCGTGGGAGCAAGAACCGCACTTTCATTACTCTCGGGAATGAGTGTCGAAGAACTTTCTCAAGCCATCACATTACAAGAATCTGGGCGCTTGACAAAGGTGCCGGGCATTGGCAAAAAAACAGCTGAACGCCTACTTTTAGAGCTGAAAGGTAGATTTGGTGCAGATCTTGGTTTGACAGGCCAAGCACCACAGATTGATAGTCAGCTTGAGATTCTGCAAGCTTTGATCTCGCTTGGCTATTCCGATAAAGAAGCTCAGCTTGCTCTTAAACAAGTTAGTCCGGGTAGCTCTGTATCTGATGGCATTAGGTTGGCACTCAAAGCCCTATCTAAAGCATAAATCAAAGTAGAAATAGTTATAAACTCTGTTCATGGCAATTAAAACTGACGACATCACCCCATCATTTGATCCTCAAGAAGAGCGGTTGGTCACAGCTGCCGCAAGCACGGATGACAATGCACTGGAGCGTGCTTTACGCCCGAAACAGCTTGAAGAATATGTTGGCCAGAAAAAAGCCCGTGAACAACTAGAGATTTTTATCTCTGCTGCAAAACAACGTCAAGAAGCCCTAGATCACGTCTTACTATTTGGCCCGCCGGGTCTTGGCAAGACAACGCTTGCGCACATCATTGCCCGCGAGATGGGCGTTAATCTTCGTCAAACCAGCGGCCCTGTTTTGGATCGTCCCGGGGACCTGGCCGCACTTCTGACAAACTTAGAAACCAATGACGTTTTATTCATTGATGAGATTCATCGACTATCCCCAGTGGTCGAAGAAATCTTGTACCCAGCATTAGAAGATTACGCCATTGACATCATGATTGGCGATGGTCCAGCTGCTAGAAGCGTCAAACTTGATCTCAAGCCCTTCACTCTCATTGGTGCAACCACGAGGGCAGGCATGCTCACAAATCCATTGCGCGATCGCTTTGGGATTGTTGCGCGCCTCGAGTTTTATTCAATTGAAGAATTAGCGACGATTGTTAAACGCTCAGCCAATCTTTTGAATGCTGGCTTAGATGATGGTGGCGCTTTGGAGATTGCTAAACGCTCAAGGGGCACTCCTCGAATCGCCAATCGCCTTCTGCGCCGCGTGAGAGATTATGCGGAAGTCAAGGCAGATGGGAAAATTTCTCAAAGCATTGCTGATGCGGCCCTATCAATGCTTGATGTTGATGCAGTTGGCTTTGATGTGATGGATAGAAAACTGCTTGAAGCCATTGTACATAAATTTGATGGTGGACCTGTTGGCGTTGATAACCTGGCTTCAGCGATCAGCGAAGAAAGAGAAACAATTGAAGATGTGATTGAACCCTACTTGATACAACAAGGATTTTTACAAAGAACTCCGCGAGGAAGGGTGGCAACACCGCTAGCCTATGCTCACCTAGGACTTCCGTCAACCTCATCCAAAGACTTGCTTGGCTGACCCCAAGCATCAGTCAGATGATTCACATCACCCCAATGTACTAAAGCCAACTGCCCATTCTGATACGTCAGAGTATTCAGACTTGCATTCAATATTTCAAAGTCTCTGGCCGCATCTAAAGCTACTTTTCTAGCAGCGCGGTTCAGGCAGTCCAACACACCGCCGTGTGCAACGATTGCAATTTCTTGCCCTGCATATTTTTTAACCCAAGACAAAATTGCTGTGACCACTCTGTCATTGAATTGAGCCAGGCTTTCACCATTTTCAGGCTGAAAATGGATATCTCTCTTTTTCCAAGCCTGATGATGCTGAGGATGATGGTCCATAATTTCTTGGTGGCTTAAGCCTTGCATCACACCATAATGTCTTTCTCTTAAAGCTGGATCTAAATTCAGCTTTAATTGATGACGAAGCGCAATCGGCCTGGCTGTATCAATCGCGCGACTCAAATCACTGGAAATGATGGCTGAGATTTTTTTATCAATCAGGCTTTTTGCAAGGCGTTCAGCCTGTTGGTGGCCTACCTCATTCAAACCAATATCTATATGACCCTGCAAACGCTTCTCGCGATTCCACATGGTTTCGCCGTGGCGAATTAAATAAATAACGGTCATCAATTAAGACAGTGTAATTTTGGCAAATTTACGTTTGCCAACTTGCACTACAAATATTCCAGCCTCTACTTTAAGTGCTTTATCAGAGACGATGGCCCCATCAATTTTTACCCCACCTTGCTCGACGTTGCGTAACGCCTCAGATGAACTGGGCGCTAAGTTAGCTTGCTTGAGCAACTGACCAATACCGATG